>NZ_KV786693.1:7214-26576 GCF_001806955.1 Burkholderia sp. HMSC10F09 | reverse complement strand
GACCTCGACTTCGACCGGCCTCTCGTCGGCTAACAGCTCGATCGGTTCTCTCTCGACCGGGCTCTCCTCCGCAGACAGCTCGATCACGTCCTTGTCGACCTCGACCTCGACCGGCCTCTCCTCGGCCAACAGCTCGATCGGCTCCCTGTCGACCGGCCTCAGCTCGACCAACAGCTCGGTCGCTTCGCTGTCCACCGGCCTCAGCTCGACCGACAGCTCGCTCGCTTCGCTGTCGACCTCGACCTCGACCGGTCTCTCGTCGGCCACCAGCTCGATCGGCTCTTTGTCCACCGGGCTGAGCTCGACCGACAGCACGCTCACGTCGCTGTCCACGTCGACTTCGTCGGGCATCGGCTCGCTGTCCACCGGCCTGAGCACCGCGAACGACTCGATCACGTCCCTCTCCACGTCGACGTCGACCGCCATCCAGGCAGCCAAGACGCACTACTACAGCGTCAACGACAACGGCACGCAGCAGGGCAACTACAGCAACGACGGCGCAACCGGCATCAACGCACTCGCAGCCGGTACGAACGCCGGTGCGACGGGCGCGAGCAGCGTCGCGGTCGGCGACGGCGCGACCGCGTCGTCCGACGACGCAGTCGCGATCGGCCACGACGCGACCGCGACCGGCGGCAAGGCCGTGTCGATCGGCTCGGCGAACGCCGCGAGCGGGGACGGCGCGGTCGCGCTCGGCGCAAAGAACGCGGCGACCGGCACCGGCGCAGTCGCACTCGGCAACGCCAACACGGCGACCGGCGACGGCTCGCTCGCGATCGGCAACACGTCGACGGCTGCCGGCGCGGGTTCGCTCGCCTTCGGTACGAACGCAGTCGCGAAGAACGTGAACGACGTCGCGCTCGGCTCCAACTCGGTTACGGCAAACGCGAACCCGACGTCGAGCGCCACGATCGGCGGCGTCACGTACCTGTTCGCCGGCAGCGCGCCGACGAGCGTCGTGAGCGTCGGCGCGCCGGGCGCGGAACGCCAGATCACGAACGTCGCCGCCGGCCGGATCTCGGCCGACAGCACCGACGCGATCAACGGCAGCCAGCTCAACGCGACGAACCAGGCGGTCAACAGCCTCTCCACGTCGACCGCGTCGAACATCTCGTCGCTGTCGACCGGCATCGGTTCGCTGTCGACGGGCCTGAGCTCGACGAACAGCACCGTCGCATCGCTGTCCACGTCGACCTCGACGGCGATCGGCTCGCTGTCGACCGGCCTCAGCGCGACGAACAGCAACCTCACGTCGCTGTCCACGTCGACGTCGACCGGCATCGGCTCGCTGTCGACCGGCCTCAGCTCGACGAACAGCACGGTCGCGTCGCTGTCGACGGGCGTGACGAACATCAACAACCAGCTGACACAGCTCTCGACGACGCTGAACAACAACACGACGCGCTCGCTCACCACGAACGGCGTTACCGCCGACATGAACGGAACGGGCAACGATCGTCCGGTCGTCGCGGCCGGCTCGAACTCGGTCGCGATCGGCGCGAATTCGACGGACGGCGGCCGCTCGAACGTCGTGTCGGTCGGCAGCGACACGCAGCAGCGCCAGATCACGAACGTCGCGCCGGGCACGCAAGGCACCGACGCGGTTAACGTGAACCAGCTGACGGCCGTGCAGTCGACGCTGTCGACGGCGTTGTCGGGCCAGCAGGCGCAAATCAACTCGCTCGGCTCGCAGCTGCAGCAGACGGACCAGATGGCGAAGCAGGGTATCGCGGCTGTCGGCGCGATGGCGTCGATCCCGCAGCTCGACCGCGACGCCAACTTCGGGATGGGGATCGGCGCATCGACGTTCCTCGGCCAGAAGGCGATGGCCGTGAACATGCAGGCGCGCATCAGCGAGAACCTGAAGGCGTCGATCAACGGCGGCTTCAGCGGCAACCAGAAGGTGATCGGCGCAGGCATGCTGTACCAGTGGAAGTAACGCGCCGCGCCGCCCGCGCGGTCGGCCTGCGAGGCCGGCCGCGTCGCGGCGGCCGGCTGCACGATGCGCGCGGCACGATCAGCGGCGCGCTTGTGTCCATTCAGGATTCGAGGACGAAACCGTGAACAAACTCGCTCTTGCGCTCGCACTGTCGAGCGCGGCGCTCGCCGCCTGCTCGACGGCATCGGGCCCGACCTTCAGCGCCTCCGAACTGCAGCCGCGCGATGGCGTGCGGACGTTCCAGGTGGACTGCCACGGCCTGCTGTCCGGCCCGCAAACCTGCATGAAGGCCGCGCGGAAGATCTGCGGCGAACAATCCGTGCGCGCCGTCGACACGATGCGCGCGCTGCGCGACGGCAGCGATCCGGCCACGCTGGTGTTCCAGTGCGGCGTCTCGCCGGCCGACGCCGCACCGGCCGCCGAGCCCGCGCCCGCCGCGGTCGAACATGTGAGCCTCGCCGGCGACGCGCTGTTCGCAAGCGGCCTCGCGACGCTGACGCCTGCCGCCCGCGCATCGCTCGACAAGCTGCTGAACGCATACGGCGACCGCTCGTACACGCAGGTCAGCGTCACCGGCTATACGGATTCGGTCGGCAGCGACGCATCGAATCTCGCGCTGTCGAAGCGACGGGCGGAAGCCGTCGCCGCCTATCTGCAGCAGCGCGGGCTGAATGCGCGCACGCTGACGGTGACGGGGCGCGGCAGCGCCGATCCGATCGCGTCGAACGCGACGGCCGAAGGCCGCGCGACCAACCGCCGCGTGGAAATCTCGCTGCAGCGCTGACGCGCCGCGGCCGGCGGCCGGCGCGACGGCGGCGCATGGACCGACGACACCGTCGCGAACGGCCGCCCCACTCCACAAACCGGCGACTTCCGTGCCACAATCGCCGCAGCCGCCGAGCGGGGCCCGTCGGCGCGCGCCGCCGGGCCATGCGCGGCACGTCGGCTGCCCCGCTCGCGCGTACGCAACCATGACGATCCACGGCGCGCCGTGTTCGTGCGAGGCGCTCGGCGCCGCGGCCGAACGCGCGCCGCCGTAGAGGAAAAAAGCTGGTGACGGACATCAATGAAACCGCTTCGGGCCGCGCCCGCAAGCAACGGCCGGCGGTCGGCATCTCGCTGTTCGCGCGCGACGGCCAGGCGATCTGGGAAAACGGCATCCATCAGAACATCGCGTTCCTCGCGATGATGCTCAAGCGCTCGGACCGCGTGGGCCCGGTCTATTTCCTGAACGGCGGCGATGCGAAGGCACTGCCGGCCGGACTCGATCTCGACGGCCTCGACGTGCCGCTCGTGAATCCGGCCGACGTCACGCACGACATCGCCGTCGTGATCGAAATGGGCGCGCAGCTGCCGGTCGAATGGCTCAGACATGTGAAGGCGCTCGGCGCGAAGCTCGTCGCCTGCTATGTCGGCCATACGTACAGCGGTCTGGCCGAAACGCCGATCTTCGACAAGCCGTCGGGTCACATCTTCAACGGCACGCAATTCGACGAAGTCTGGGTGCTCGAGAAGTCGCAAAAGATCGACGTGCCGCTGCTGCGCACGCTGACGCGCGCGCCCGTCTATACGATTCCGCATCTGTGGTCGCCGTATTTTCTCGATCGCCGCATCGCCGCGCTCGCGGCCGAAGGCGCGACGTTCGGCTATCGGCCGGGCCGCCGCCCGTGGCGGCTCGCGACGCTCGAGCCGAACATCTCGGTCGTGAAGACCTGCCACTATCCGATGCTCGTGTGCGACGAACTTTATCGCGCGCGCCCCGATACGGTGCAGCACCTGTTCGTCGTCAACTCGATGCACATGAAGGAACATCCGACCTTCGTGCACTTCGCGAACAGCCTCGATCTCGTGCGTCAGCACAAGGCGACGTTCGAGCCGCGCCTCGATCTACCGGGCTTCATGGCGCGCCATGCGGACGCCGTCGTGTCCCACCACTGGGAAAACGCGCAGAACTACCTGTACTACGACGTGCTGTACGGCGGCTACCCGCTGCTCCACAACTCGCCGCTGCTCGGCGACGCCGGCTACTACTATCCGGACTTCGATTCCGCCACGGGCGGGCGCGTGCTGCTCGATGCGTGGCTGCATCACGACGAACGGCTCGACGACTATCGCGCCAAGGCCGACCGACTGCTGCGCGCGGTCTCGATCGACAACCCCGCGAACCTCGACGCGTTCCTCGCGCGTCTGGTCGCCTGAACCGGAGCATGCACATGTCGGACTCCACTGCCCGCCACGCGTCCGGCGACGGCAAACGTCTCGTCGTCGGCGTGTCGCTGTACGTACGCGGCGCCGGCCAGTCGCTGTGGGAAAACGGCATCTTCCAGAACTGCCTGCTGCTGATCCTGCTGCTGCGCCAGTCGCCGCTCGTCGCCGAAGCCGTGATGGTGAACGGCGGCGAGCAGCTCGCCGATCCGCAGATGATGCTCGGCGAATGGGACGTGCCGCTGCTGTCGATGGACGAAGCGCTGCAGCGCTGCGACGTGCTGATCGAAATGAGCGCACAGTTCGGCGCCGATTATCTGCGCGCGTTCCGCGAACGCGGCGGCAAGGTCGTGACGATGCGCGTCGGCAACGACTACGTGATCGACATCGAGCGCGCGATGTTCAACAAGCCGTCGGGTTTCCTGTTCTCGGGCGCGCCGTACGACGCGGTATGGACGATTCCGGAATTCGAGCGCTCGTGCCTGCATTACTACCAGACAGGCCTGCGCGCGCCCGTGACGATCGTGCCGCACATCTGGCATCCGATGCTGTTCGATAAGGCGCGCGCGACGCTCGGGCCCGGCCTGTCGTACGGCTATCGGCCCGGTCGGCCGCGCTGGCGCGTGACGATGTTCGAGCCGAACATCTGCATGGTGAAGACGAGCATCATCCCGATGCTCGTCACCGAAGAAGCGTATCGCGCGCAGCCGGCGTTCCTCGACATCGTGCGCGTGTGCAACACGGTGCACATGAAGGAGCACGCGACTTTCGTGCACTTCGCGAAGAGCCTCGACATCGTCAACCACGGCATCACGACGTTCGAGAGCCGCTACGCGGTGTACGAGTTCATGGCCGCGTACGGCGACGCCGTCGTGTCGCACACGTGGGAAAACGCGCAGAACTATCTGTACTACGAGCTGCTGTACGGCGACTATCCGCTGATCCATAATTCGCCGTTCCTCGGCAAGGCCGGGTATTACTATCCGGACTTCGACTGCCAGGCCGGCGGCCGCGCGCTGCTGCAGGCCTTTGCCGAGCACGACGCGAACCTCGACGCGTATCGCGAGCAGTCGAAGCACGTGCTCGACTCGGTCAGCATCTACAACCCCGACAACGTGGCCGCGTATACGGACGCGATCGCCGCGCTTTATCGCGACGCGTGACGCGCCGCGGCCGTCCGACTCGAACATGAATCCGAATCCCCTGCTCTCCTGCAAACGATATCCGGTCGGCCGTGCCGTCGCTGCCGTCGCGCGCGGCGCGCACGCATTTTTCGCGCAGTAAGCCGCGCCGACCCTTCCGGAGCCGCCGATGAAAATCAATGTCGCGATTACGATGAACGTGCAGCGCGACGCGACGCAGTCGATCTGGTATAACGGCGCGAACCAGCATTGCGTCTATCTGTACATGCTGCTGAAGCGTTCTCCGCTGATCGGCGAGGTGTGGCTCGCGCACGACGACGGTATCGCCGAGTATCCGCAGGCGCTGATGATGGACGCGTTCCGCGATGCGCTGCGGCCGCTCTCCTCGGTGATCCATCAGACCGACCTGCTGATCGAGATGAACGCGTTCATCGATTCGACGCACGCGCAAGCGGTGCGGCAGCGCGGCGGCAAATGCGTGTCCTACCGGTTCGGCAACGACTACGTGATCGCCGTCGAAACGATCAACTTCGAGAAGAACAACTGGCGGCCGAATCCGCACCGCGTGCAGTTCGACGAAATCTGGACGAACCCGCAGCACATGCATACGTGCGCCGCGTACTTCCAGGCCGTCTATCGCGCGCCGGTGATCGAACTGCCGCACATCTGGTCGCCGTATTTCATCGAACGCAGCCTCGATGCGGACCCGGAACTGAAGGCGCGCTTCGGCTACCGCAATCACGGCCGCGCGAAACGGATCGCGTTCTTCGAGCCGAATTTGAACGTCGTGAAGAGCGCGCTCGTGCCGATGCTCGCTGCGAACGCGTGCTATGTCGAGCATCCCGAACTCGTCGAACACGTGTACATGACCAACACGTTCGACAAGAAGGAAAACGTCGCCTTCAAGCATCTCGCGCTCGGGCTCGAGATGGTGCGCGACGGCAAGGCGACCGCCGACGTGCGTGCGCCGTTCGTCGCGTGGGCAGCGCATCACACCGACATCGTCGTCTCGCACCATTGGGAAAACGGCCTCAATTACCTGCTTTACGACGCGCTGTACGGCAACTACCCGCTCGTCCACAACTCGGCGTTCCTGCGCGACGTCGGGTACTACTATCCGGACTTCGAGATCTTCGATGCGGCGCGCGCGATCGCCACCGCCGCGCAGACGCACGACGAACGGCTCGACGACTACGCCGCAGCCGCACGCCGCTGCCTGCAGCACGTCGATGCGCTCGCCGAGCACAACGTGCGGATCCATACCGAGCACGTGCAGCGCCTGTTCGCCGGGCGCGCGCTTGGCTGAGCGCGTCGGCAGGGCATCCTGCGATCGCACACTTCAGCGATCTCGCGGCACCGAGACGCGCGGCGGACGTCGTCGCGACGACCTGCCCCGCGCATAACCGTCTCGCCGGCGCGCGCGTGCTGCCGGCCGTGCGACTACTGCCGAGCGGGAACGCAGACGCACACCAGGCAACGGAAACGCACTCCGCGCTGTATCGGGGCAAGCGGATCGCGCGCTCGGCGCGCGCCGGACAACCGGACGACGCGGTCGATCGCGCCATGGCGACGATGGCGATCGTCCGCGGCGGTTTCGCGCGCGCATGGCGCTGAGGCCGCGCCGCTACGGGCGTGCGCGCCGCTCGCAGTGCGCGGCGAACGCACGGCCGTGCAGCCGACCGATGCGCATGAGCACCGCGAAGCGACGCATCGACGCGCGGCTGGCGCCGCCGGCCAGCCGCGCCAGCCGTTCGGCCACGCCGAGCGCGACGGCCGACTCGTCGCCGCACGCGCCCGCCAGTACGCCGGCGTAATAATGCCGCGCGGCCAGTTGCCGGTCGGCCGCATCGAGCGGCTTGATGCGATGAATGCGCGCGGACACGGTCGTCAACCCGTCGAGGAACGGCGCGACATCGATCGGCCGGCCCGACGACGCGGCGCCGAGCTGGCGCAGCATGTCGGCCAGTTCGACGATTGCCGCGAGCGAGCGCGCATCCATTACCGGTAACGCGGCTTCTTCCGTGGCCGCCTGGTTCGTCCCCGCCATGCCGATGCCCCTGTTGCGATCGCGCGGCCGTGCGCGGGCACACGCGACGCCATGCGACCGTGCGTGCGCCGTCATGCGGCAGCCGGCGAACGCCATGAGAAACGAATGCCCTGCGCCCACGCGACGCCGGCCTCTACGATCATCTGCCGATCCATTTCGTTTTCGACGCCCTCGACGACGACGTGACGCGCACCCTCGTGCGCGAACGCGATGAGCCGCCGAAGCTGGTAGCGCCCGATCGCGTTGCGCTTGATCATCGGCAGAATCGAGCGGTCGAGCTTCACGATGTCGGGGTTGCCGACCGCCAGATTGTTCAGTGCACTGAAGCCGATTCCGAAGTCATCGATCGCGATGCGGCATCCGGCCTGCCGGAATCGCGCCACGAACGTGCGGCCCGCGACCGGATTCAGCGGCCCGGTCTCGGTGATTTCGACGACGAGCCGCGCGGCGACGGAGGGCTCGCGTTCGAGCCGCGCGAAGGTCGGCCGCCACGCGTCGTCCATCACCGCGCTCGAGGCGGACATGTTGCAGCCGTAGACGGCCGTTGGATCGGCGCGCAGCTGATCGATCGTGCGGTTCACGACCAGCCGGTCGAACCAGCGCATCAGCCCGAGCGATTCGAGGCGCGGCAAAAAGGCGATCGGCGGCCATGCGCCGCGCGCGTCGCGCCGCAGCCGCGCGAGACATTCGTCATACAGGACGCCGCCCGACAGGTCGGCCCGGCACACCGGCTCGTACACGAATTCAAGCCGGCTTTCTACGAAACTGCGTACCGAAGCGAGGTCGACAGGACCGTCCGGCACGCCGAACACCTTACCGATTTCATCGCGACTCGCTTCCCGATTCTGTTCCCTGTCCGCCGTCAGGCGACGTTCGACCGCATTCATCCGGTGCTCCGGCTAGTGGCAGGCCGCCGCTGGCGACCGACCCGACGCGACACGCGGAGCGCAACGATCGCGCTCCGCCGCTTACCCGGCTCATCCCGTGTCTTCGATCTTCTTCGGAAGCGTACTTGCCATTTCAGCACACCGTCGAATTCGTTATTTTCAACCGTATTCATCCGCCGAAAATACGCGACGCGCTCTGCATGGACTGTACGAAAGCTTACACAATGCGGGACGCGGCTCCGCCACCGTTCGATTCGATATCGCGAAGAGAAAACGGGACGTTATTATGCGCGGCAGGGGAATGATTATGCCGGCGTGCGGCCCGGCGCGTTTGATCGGATAAATCGCATCGCGAACGGCCGGCGTGCCATTATGTGGGACACGTCCGCGACGTGCTTTGCACATGGCGCAGATGATTTGGAGGTGCCACACTCCGTATACTCGTTCGCACCGCCAGCTAATTATCGCGTTTAATACGATATTATTAAATATATAGACATAATGGCCGGAATTTAAAACAGGCAATCCGAACGCATTATATAAAAATTGCCGATTGAAAACTATTTAACAAATTTTCAGAATCGTTCACCTATAAAATGATTTTCGACGGATTCCTCGGAACCGTCGAATTCGTGCCTTGAAAGCCGTCGAACCGTCGAGGTCCGGCGGTTCCTTTTCAGCGCGCCCCCGCGCCCGGCACGCCGCGCCTTACGCGGTTCTCGCACCGGTCAGATTCGCGAGCAGCGCATCGTATTCGGCCACGAGCGCCGGGCTCGCCGACGTATAGCGGCGCAGAATCTCGCGCTGGCGGCGCGTATAGGCTTCCCAGTCGTCGTCGTGCGCATGCAGCGCGCGCAGCAACGCATCGGCGCCCTGCTGAACGTCGTTGTCGGGATAGTAATAGCCGAGATCGGGCGCAAGGCTCGCGTTATGCACGAGCGGATAGCCTTGCCAGCAGACGTCGAAGTAGAAATAGTTCAGCGGATTCGACCACTGGTGCGACACGACCACATCGGTCAGCTCCGCGAGGAAAACCGGCGTGTCGAAACGTCCGACGAAGCTCGCCTTGCCCGCGCGCACGATGTCCAGATAGTTCATCAGCATCACGAATTCGGGGCTCTCGTGCGCGAGGCGCTCCGCGTTCGTCACGTGCGTGAAGGCGATCGCATCGGGATCGCGACGGTACGCCTCGTCGATGATCAGCATCGGATAGACGCAGAACTTCACGACGTCGTGATTCGGCTCCATCACCGTCAGCCGCTTGCCGCGCTCGCCGCGCGGCCGGTATTCGCCGTGTTCCGGCAGCGACTGCGCGCGCTCGGTCAGGAACATCGGATCCCACACGAACGGCACGACGCGGCCCGGGCAGCGGCGCAACGACTGCAGGAACGGCAGCGACGACGGCGCGATCTGCGGAATCGCCCACACTTCGTCGTAGCCGCGGTTGATGAACAGCGTGTCCCAGAGCCGCCGGCCGAACAGGATCGACTCCATCGCATTGATGTACTCGACACCGCAGCAATAGCTGACGATCTTCGCGCCGCGCGCCTTCAGGTAGGCCGTCTGTTCCGCGTCGATCTGCCCGCCGAGCTCGATCAGCACGTCGAGCGCATCCTTCATGTCGGCGAACGCGCGCGTGTCGAACACGCGGCGATCCCACGGCAGCGCGTCGGTCAGCGGTACGGCCGTCGTGTTGACGAGCGTGACGCGGTAGCCGTGCGGCGACGCCATCAGCAGCTTCGCGAGAAACAGCGCGTTCTGCTTGATGCCGTTGATCCACAGGCTTTCGTCGGGGGTGCGCAGGCCGATCGTGATACCGATGCGCAGGCCGTTCAGGACAGGAGACGTCATCGTCGGCGGGACAGGAAAGGAAAGATCCAGTGTAGCGTGCGCGTCCGCGCAGGCCGAAAACGACTCGCATTCTAGCCGAGCATCGACGCGCCGACTGTCATGGATCGTCAGCAGCGACCGGGCGCTGCATCGCCCGGTCCAAGCGCGCCTGCGTTCCGGCGCGCGGCTTCGACGGCGGCCCGATCGTCGCGAGGATCGCACGCCGCGACGCCGCGCGCCGCGTTTCAGCCGCGCGCGCCGATGCGCGAGGACCGCCGACGGTCCTCACGCACGTGCAGCTTCTGCTTCCGCCATCACGAGCAGTTGCGCGCCGTCCGCGACCTGATCGCCGACCGCATACAGCACTTCCGCGACCACGCCCGCGCTCGGCGCGCCGATCGTGTGCTCCATCTTCATCGCCTCCATCACGATCAGCGGCGTGCCGGGCTCGACGCGCTGGCCCGGCTCGACGAGCACCGCGATCACCTTGCCCGGCATCGGCGCGGTCAGGCGGCCGCCGCCGTGCTCGGCATCGCCGGCGTGCGCGAGCAGGTTGCGCCACTCGAACGTTTCGGCCGTGCCCTGCGTGAACACGTGGAAGCTGTCGCCATCGACGATCACGCGGCCGCTGCTGCGCATGCCGTCGAGCAACACGTCGAAGTCGAGCGGCGTCGCGCCGCGCGACCACGCGAACGACTGCGCGGCGCCGTCGCCGACGGCGATTCGCGCGGCGGCGCCGTCATGGTC
Source organism: Burkholderia sp. HMSC10F09 (assembly GCF_001806955.1). Taxonomy (NCBI): domain Bacteria; kingdom Pseudomonadati; phylum Pseudomonadota; class Betaproteobacteria; order Burkholderiales; family Burkholderiaceae; genus Burkholderia; species Burkholderia sp. HMSC10F09. Next base: position 15,779 of record NZ_KV786693.1, on the reverse strand, counting down.
GTACGCGACCGTCACGTCAGCCTCGCGCTCGACCGCGTGCCATTCGAACGTGCGCCGATAGCCGGCGTTGAGCCGCCAGTCCGACAACGCGCTCCACGGCGACGAACCGTCGCCGGCCGCGTCGCGTTCGCGCGCGAGCAGCGCCGCGCAGGCCAGCGCGAGCGACGCACGCGGCGGCTGTTGCGGCGCGAACAGCACATCGTGATTGCGCTCGATCAGCCCCGTGTCGAGATCGGCCGTCGCGAACGGCTCGCACGCGACGATCCGCTGCAGGAAACCGGCGTTCGTGTGCAGGCCGACTACCTCGCACGCGCGCAGCGCGCGCAGCATCCGGCCGAGCGCTTCGTCGCGATCGGCGCCGTGCACGATCAGCTTCGCGATCATCGGATCGTAGAACGGCGTGATCGCATCGCCTTCGCGCACGCCGCTGTCGACGCGCACGGGCGCGCCGATATCGAAGTCGACGCCGTCCGGCAGCCGCAGATGCTTGAGCGTGCCGGTCGACGGCAGGAAGCCGCGCGACGGATTTTCCGCATAGAGCCGCGCCTCGATCGCATGGCCCTGCACGCGCAGCTCGTCCTGCTTCAGCGGCAGCGGCTCGCCGGCCGCGACGCGCAGCTGCCATTCGACGAGATCGAGCCCCGTGACCATCTCGGTGACCGGATGCTCGACCTGCAGACGCGTGTTCATCTCCATGAAGTAGAACGCGTCGCCCGTCATGATGAACTCGACGGTACCCGCGCCGACATAGCCGACCGCGCGCGCGGCCGCGACAGCCGCCTCGCCCATCGCGCGGCGCACGTCGTCGGACAGGCCCGGCGCCGGCGCTTCCTCGAGCACCTTCTGGTGACGGCGCTGCACCGAGCAGTCGCGGTCGAACAGATACACGGTGTTGCCGTGCGTATCGCCGAACACCTGCACCTCGACGTGGCGCGGACGCGTCAGATACTTCTCGATCAGCACGCGATCGTTGCCGAAGCTGCTCGCCGCCTCGCGCTGGCACGAGGCGAGCGCCGCGGGGAAATCGTCGGAACGCTCGACCACGCGCATGCCCTTGCCGCCGCCGCCCGCGCTCGCCTTCAACAGCACCGGGTAGCCGATCGCATCGGCCTCGCGGTGCAGCGTCGCCGGGTTCTGGTCGTCGCCGTGATAGCCGGGCACGAGCGGCACCGCGGCCGCGTGCATCAGCGCCTTGGCCGCGGCCTTCGAGCCCATCGCGGCGATCGCGTCGACCGGCGGCCCGATGAACACGATGCCGGCCGCCGCGCACGCCTGCGCGAAATCCTCGTTCTCCGACAGGAAGCCGTAGCCGGGATGAATCGCCTGCGCGCCGGTCGCGCGCGCGGCTTCGATGATGCGCTCGATGCGCAGATAGCTGTCCGCGGCCGCCGAGCCGCCGATATGCACCGCTTCGTCGCACGCGGCGACGTGCTTCGCATTCGCATCGGCGTCGGAATAGACCGCGACGCTGGCGATCCCGAGACGTTTGCACGTCGCGGCGACGCGGCACGCGATTTCGCCGCGGTTGGCGATCAGAATCTTGTCGAACATGGCTGTCGTCCGGAAAAGGTTGGGGTCACGCGACACGGGCGGCGCCGGCCGCCGCGCGTTCAGTCACGCCAGGACGGCGTGCGTTTCTCCAGGAAGGACGCGATCCCTTCGCGCGCTTCCGCGCCCGCGCGGGTACGCGCGATCCAATCCGCGGTCTGCTCGATCAGCGCCGCATCGAGCGGACGGCCCGCGACGTCGGCGACGAGCCGCTTGCACGCGCGCACCGCATCGGGGCCGTTCGCGACCAGCGTCGCGGCCAGCCTCGCGACGGTCTCGTCGAGCGCCGCGGCCGGCACCGCATCGTGGATGAAGCCGAGCGACGCCGCACGCGCGCTGTCGAACACCTCGGCGGTCGTGAAGTAGCGGCGCGCCGCGCGCTCGCCCATCGCGCGCACGACGTACGGCGCGATCGTCGCCGGAATCAGCCCGAGCCGCGCTTCGGACAGGCAGAACTTCGCGGTGTCGGCCGCGATCGCGATGTCGGCCGCGGCCACGAGACCGACACCGCCGGCGTACGCATCGCCCTGCACGCGCGCGATGACCGGCTTGCCGCAGCGGTGGATCGCCTCGAGCATCCGTGCGAGCTTGCGCGCGTCGGCGCGGTTCTCGTCGTCCGAGTAGCCCGCCATCTTCTTCATCCAGTTCAGGTCGGCGCCCGCGCAGAAGGCCGGGCCTTCGGCCGCGAGCACGACCGCGCGCACGCCCTCGTGCGCGTCGAGCCATTCGAACGCGGTGGTCAGCTCGGCGATCGCCGTCTCGTTGAACGCGTTGCGCACGTCGGGGCGCGCGAGCGTGACGGTCGCGACGCGGCCGGCTTCGCTTACCTTGATCGTTTCGTATCGCATCGGTCAGTCCTCCCCGGCATCACATGCGGAACACGCCGAAGCGCGTCTCGTCGATCGGCGCGTTCATCGCCGCGGCGAGCCCGAGGCCGAGCACGTCGCGCGTCTGCGCGGGGTCGATCACGCCGTCGTCCCAGAGCCGCGCGCTCGCATAGTACGGATGGCCTTGACGCTCGTACTGCTCGCGGATCGGCTGCTTGAACGCCTCCTCCTCCTGCGCGGACCACGTGCCGCCCTTCGCCTCGATCCCGTCGCGGCGCACGGTCGCGAGCACCGACGCGGCCTGCTCGCCGCCCATCACCGAGATCCGCGCGTTCGGCCACATCCACAGGAAGCGCGGACCGAACGCGCGGCCGCACATCCCGTAGTTGCCTGCGCCGAACGAGCCGCCGATGATCACCGTGAGCTTCGGCACCTTCGCGTTCGACACGGCCGTCACCATCTTCGCGCCGTGCCGCGCGATGCCTTCGTTCTCGTACTTGCGGCCAACCATGAAGCCCGTGATGTTCTGCAGGAACACGAGCGGAATCTTGCGCTGGCAGCACAGCTCGATGAAGTGCGCGCCCTTTACCGCCGACTCGGAAAACAGGATGCCGTTGTTCGCGACGATCCCGACCGGATAGCCCCAGATATGCGCGAAGCCCGTGACGAGCGTCGTGCCGTAGCGCGCCTTGAACTCGTCGAACTCGGAATCGTCGACGATGCGCGCGATCACCTCGCGCACGTCGAACGGCTTGCGCGTATCGACGGGAATCACGCCGTAGAGGCTCGCTGCGTCGTAGCGCGGCGGCTTCGGCTCGCGTACCGCGACCGGCGACGGAATCTTCGGCGCCAGATGACCGACGATGCTGCGCGCGATCGACAGCGCATGCGCGTCGTTCTGCGCGAGATGATCGGCAACGCCCGACAGCCGCGTATGCACGTCGCCGCCGCCGAGATCCTCGGCGCTCACTTCCTCGCCGGTTGCCGCCTTCACGAGCGGCGGGCCGCCGAGAAAAATCGTGCCCTGGTTCTTCACGATGATCGACTCGTCGCTCATCGCCGGCACGTAGGCGCCGCCCGCCGTGCAGGAACCCATCACGACCGCGATCTGCGCGATGCCGGCCGCCGACATCGTCGCCTGATTGAAAAAGATGCGGCCGAAGTGGTCGCGATCGGGGAACACGTCGTCCTGGTTCGGCAGGTTCGCGCCGCCCGAATCGACGAGATACACGCACGGCAGCCGGTTTTCCGCGGCGATTTCCTGCGCGCGCACGTGCTTCTTCACCGTGATCGGATAGTACGTGCCGCCCTTGACCGTCGCGTCGTTGCAGACGATCACGCATTCGCGGCCGGCGATCCGGCCGATGCCGGTGATGATGCCGGCGCCCGGCGCGTCGTCGTTGTACATCCCGTTCGCCGCGAGTTGCGACAGCTCGAGAAACGGCGAACCCGGATCGAGCAGCTGCGCGATCCGGTCCCGCGGCAGCAGCTTGCCGCGCGCCAGATGCTTGTCGCGTGCGGCCTGGCCGCCGCCTTGCGCGAGCTGCTCGATCTTCGCGCGCAGATCGGCGACGACCGCCTCGAGCGCCGCGGCATTCGCACGGAATTCTTCCGAACGCGGATTCAGTTTGGATTCGATGATCGGCATCGACGGAGCTCCGTTCGCGTGACGTGGGCGTTACATCGTTTCCGCGAACAGCTCGCGGCCGATCAGCATCCGGCGGATCTCGCTCGTGCCGGCGCCGATCTCGTACAGCTTCGCGTCGCGCCACAGGCGGCCGACCGGGTATTCGTTGATGTAGCCGTTGCCGCCGAGGATCTGGATCGCCTCGCCGGCCATCCACGTCGCCTTCTCGGCCGTATAGAGGATCACGCCCGCGCAGTCCTTGCGCACCTGGCGGATATGGTCGCTGCCCGCCGAGTCGAGATGGCGGCCGACCGCGTACAGATAGGCGCGGCATGCCTGGAACGTGGTGTACATGTCGGCGACCTTGCCCTGAATCAGCTGGAACTCGCCGATCGACTGGCCGAACTGCTTGCGGTCGTGGATATAAGGAACGACCGCATCCAGACACGCGGCCATGATGCCCGTCGGGCCGCCCGACAGCACCGCGCGCTCGTAGTCGAGGCCGCTCATCAGCACCTTCACGCCGCCGTTGAGCTGGCCGAGGATGTTCTCTTCCGGCACCTCGACGTCCTGGAACACGAGCTCGCCCGTATGCGAGCCGCGCATGCCGAGCTTGTCGAGCTTCTGCGCGACCGAGAAGCCCTTCATGCCCTTCTCGACGATGAAGGCCGTGATGCCGCGCGGACCGGCGTCGACGTCCGTCTTCGCATAGACGACGAGCGTGTCGCAATCGGGACCGTTCGTGATCCACATCTTCGTGCCGTTCAGCACGTAGCGGTCGCCGCGCTTGTCCGCACGCAGCTTCATGCTGACGACGTCGGAGCCGGCATTCGGCTCGCTCATCGCGAGCGCGCCGATGTGTTCGCCCGAGACGAGCTTCGGCAGATACTTGCGCTTCTGCGCTTCGGTGCCGTTGCGGTGGATCTGGTTCACGCAGAGATTCGAGTGCGCGCCGTACGACAGGCCGATCGACGCCGATGCGCGCGAGATCTCCTCCATCGCGACCATGTGCGCGGTGTAGCCCATGTTCGCGCCGCCGTACTCCTCGGCCACCGTCATACCGAGCACGCCGAGATCGCCGAATTTTTTCCAGAGATCCATCGGAAACTGGTCTGTACGGTCGACCTCGGCCGCGCGCGGCGCGATTTCCTTCGCCGCGAATGTCGCGACGGCATCGCGCAGCATCTCGATATCTTCACCGAGCATGAATTGCACGCCGGGCAGGTTGCTCATGTCTCCTCCGTCTCCAGAAAGTGCGTCGCATGCGCCGATTTCTGAGTTTTGCTCAAATCGGGCAATACGCCGATTCATTGACCATTACTGCGGAAATTTCGCACAGTTTCGCGCGGCGTCGTGGTGGGCGTCAATAGCTTTTTTGAGTGACACTCAGTTATCATGCGGAGATGACAGCCGCTACCGCCCGCACCATGACCGCCACCGACAAAGCCGAGCGCGCCGACGCGCCGCGCGCGCCCGCCGGCCGCAAATCCCAGCAGCGCGTGCAGGACATCCTGCGGGCCGGGCGCGACGTGTTCGCCGAAAAGGGTTACGAGCACGCGACGGCCGCCGAGATCGCGCAACGCGTCGGCGTGTCGGAGGCGACCGTGTTCAGTTACTTCCGCGGCAAGCGCGAGCTGTGCGCGCGCGTGATCGCCGACTGGTATGACGAAATCATCGCGGCGTTCGAGCACGGGATGCCGCAGGAGGCGACCGTGCAGCAGCAGTTCGCGTTCATCGTGCGTACGCATCTGCGGCTGATGCTCGTGAACGGCACGGGGCTGTGCGCGCTGGTGCTGTCCGAAGGTCGCGCGAAGCAGCACGCGCTCAGCGACGAGCTCACCGCGCTGCAGCGCCGCTACACGGCGCCGTTGATGAGCGTGCTCGCGCGCGGCCAGGCGGCCGGGCAGGTGCGTCGCGACATGCCGCTGAGCCTGCTGCGCTCGATGGTGTTCGGCCCGATCGAGCACGTGCTGTGGGACGCGATCCTCGGGCACCGCAAGCTCGATACGGAAACGACCGCGACGCAGCTGATCGACATGCTCTGGGCGGCCGTGCAGCCGCCCGCGCCCGAGCAGGCCGCGCTCGTGCGGTTCAGGAACGAGGTCGCGGAGGCGATGAAGCGGCTGGAAGCGTCGCCGGAACGAGAATAGGTCGGTGCGTCAGGCCTGCCGTCGACAATCGCCCGCGCCGTCCGTCACGGCCGCCAGCGGTACACGACGAGACTCGAGCCGTTGTAATTGTCCTTCGTGATCACGTATTCGCCGGTCGAGCGCAGATAGGCGCGAATGCCGTACATCGAGTCGACGTCGTTGCCGACATCCATCGCCGATGGGTTCGAGTTCGTCAGCGTCGTGACGAGGCCGCCCGTGTTCAGGTCGTACACGTCGATGTTCGGCACCGTGTGCACGTAGCCGACGAACAGATAATGGCCGGCCGCCGCGATCGACTTCGGGTTTGCGCTCGTCAGGTCGATCGCGAGGCTCGGCGTAGTTTTGTTGCCCGCTTTCCAGCCTCGATAGATCTCGATATGGCCGTTCATCGCGGTCCAGTCCCAACTGCCCGAAATGCCCTGCGCAAGGATCATCGTGTCGCTGTCGGACTGGTAGATGATGCGCGTGAGCGGCAGCACCGAACGCGGAATCTGGATCTGCTCGGGCGCACCCCACGAAGGCTTGCCGTTCGCGTCGAAACCCGTCATCGGGTAGTGCGAGATGTTGTTGGTGCGGTCGAGCCCGGCCCACACGTCGCCGTTGCCGTCGATCGCGAAGCCGGCCGTCACCTGCAGGCTCGTGTTGAACGGCTTGCCGGGAATCGAGCCGTCGGGAATCGCGATGTAGCCGCTCGCCGGATTGAAGTGATAGAAGTTGAAGTTGCCGGGATTCTGACCGGACGCGACCAGAATCCGGTTGCCGCCGACCGTCACGAGCTGCCCGAAATGCTGGCCGCGCTGATAGTCGTTCATGTCGAGGCGCGGGTCCTTCGGATAGGTGAACGGATCGATCGTGTTCGCGACGAACGTGCCGCCCGCCGTGCCCGTATAGACGTTGTTGCCGCTATAGAAGAACGCGCCGTCGGTCGCCGGATCGGGGGCGGCGGCGCCCTCGAAGTTCAGCGCCTGCAGTTTCCATTGCAGCGCGCCGGTCGGGCTGTATGCGTGGATGTCGGTGCTGCCGTTGCGCCCGAGATCCCAGCCGCCGCCCCACGCGTTGTTCAGCACGTACAGATTGCCGGCCGCATCCTTGCCGATGCCGACCACGCGCGTGAAGCGCTTGTCGCCGACCTGCCCCTTGACGCCCGTCGTCGTGTTCAGATAGCCGCCCTGCACGCCGAAGGTGCCGATCTGCAGCGGCACGCCGATGAGCGCGTAGATCTTGATGTTCATGTCGGGCCCTTGATCGCCCACCATCAACTGCCCGGTCGATGCGTCGAAGTACAGCGACGACGGCCGCGCCCCGGCCGCCATCTGGATCGTGTTCATCTGCGTGCCGGTCGGGCTGAACTGGACGACCACGCCCGCGCTCATGCGCGCGACCCACAGATTGCCCGCCGCATCGATCGCGAGCGCGCCCGGCCCTTGCACGCCGATGTCGCGCTGCCACACGCCGTCGGTCGTATAGACGCGCACGCGATTCCCGTAGAAGTCGCTCGCATACAGCAGATTGCCGGCCGTCGCGAGGCCTGTGATGACGTCGGCGTACTGAATGCCCGTCCACGTGCTGACCGGAATGCGCAGATCGCGCGCGTTCGTGCTGCGGTTGTAGCGGCCGACCGAGCCGCTGCCGAACGTACGGTTGTAGCCGAGGGCGACGAACAGCGACGTCGCGTTGCCCGTGATCGCGCCGCCCTGGAATTCGTCGTGGATGCCGATCGTGCCGAGCGACTGCCCGTTCTGGTAGATCGCGACGCCGCCCGCGTTTTCGTCCCAGCGCGAGGCCGTATAGATCACGCCTTCGGGCGCGACCCACATCGAGCGCGCGCCGTTGCCGACGTGGGCGGCCAGTGTGCCGAACGTGTTCGCGAGCCAGTCGGTCGTGTATGGCGTCTGCGCATGCGCGACCGGCGCGAGCAGGATCATGCACATTCCAAGCAATGCCGCGCGGATTTGTTTCATCGACATGAACGATTTCCCCTAAAAACGCATCAGTTTCGACACTGTCAATCGACGGACATCCGATATTCGTGATACTGCAAAAACCATTTTTTTTCCGACGCGAATTATCTCATTCATTTTTTACCATCCGGAGACCGCGGCTTCGCGCGGCGCAATGGTCGTTCGGGCCGACGCAATGCCGAATTCGTGCGGTCTTTCTCATGCAATTGTGCCGTTTAATTTCTTACGGAATTTTCTGCCGATTCTTTCAATGGAAATGCGTCAATTTTTCTGATGCGTGCGCATCCAACTGAATTGCCGTGGCAACGCATCGATGATTACAGACAGAAATTCGAATGAAAGAAAAAATATCGTCCGGGGCGCCGGAAGCGACACTGCAATGCCGGCAACGGGGAGCGGCGCGTGCCGCGCACGCGCGGTCGCACGATGTCCGCCGCGGACGCGGCGGAGCG
>NZ_KV786693.1:0-7194 GCF_001806955.1 Burkholderia sp. HMSC10F09 | reverse complement strand
GCGCGGCTCGTGTCGACGAGCCCCGCCACGCCGGCGATCGGAAGGGTTGGACGCTACGCGCCGCGTCAGAACCGCTGACGCAACCCGAGGCTGACGATCGCCTGAGACTGCGTATCGGACGAATGGCCGTTCGCCTTGTCCGACACCGACGCGGTCGCGGCCACCGGCCGGCCGAGCGCGTCGAGCGTCATCCCCGACGCATGCTGGTACGCGCCGAGCAGATAGACGCTGGTGCGCTTCGACAGGTCGTAGACGGCGCCGAGCGTCACGTTGTGGTACTGCGCGCGATCGTCGATGCCGTCGACGTCGCTGCCGCGCGTGTAGCTGTAGCCCGCGAACAGCTGCGTCTGCGGGCGCACGTTCCAGCGCGCGAACACGCCGGCCACGTTGAACGTCGCGTGGCCGCTGAACAGCGAGCGGTCGCCGCTGCGGTACTGCACGTTGCTGTAGTTCACGCCGACCACCGCCGGCCCGAAGTCGTACGTCGCGCCGGTCGCGATGATGTGCTGCGATTGCGCGCTCGCATAGCCTTCGTTGATCGACGAGTTGAACAGGCCGTCGTCGGTGCTCTGCCACTTGCCGAGCGTCGTGTCGGTCGCGCCCGTCTTGCTGTTGTCCGAACGCTCGTAGCCGACGCCCACACGCAGCGGCCCCGCCGCATAGGCCGCGCCGACGCTCCACGTATTGCGCTGCTTCATGCTGCCCGGCTGGCCGCCGAAGCCGTACAGCGCGCCGAACGTGAAGCCCGCATAGTTCGCGCTCGTGTACTTGATCGAGCTGTCGACGCGCGCGGTCTGGTCGAGATCGTCGATGTCGCCCGGATGCGCGCCGAAGCCGCCGATGAACGACGACGGGCCGACCGGGCTCACGAAGTCGTCGAGCGACGTGTACTGGCGGCCGAGCGTGATCGAGCCGTAACGGTCGCTCCCGACGCCGACGAACGCCTGCCGGCCGAACTGGCGTCCGCCTTGCCCGGACGTGCCGTTCGTGATGTCGAAACCGTTCTCGAGCACGAACAGCGCGCGCAGGCCGCCGCCGAGATCCTCGCTGCCCTTGATGCCCCAGCGGCTGCCGGACAGGTTGCCGGTCGTCAAGCCGACGTTCGAGTGCCCGGTGTACGCGCCCGGCGTGCCGACGCGTTCGTTGCTGCGATACGTCACGCCCGCATCGACGATCCCGTACAGCGTGACGGAGCTTTGCGCGGATGCGAGGCCCGCGAGCGAGAGGAGCAGCGGCGCTGCGATCAGTTGCTTGTTCATGATTGTGATGTCTCCGGGCTCGGGCCCGTTGTTGTAGCTGTGTTCGGCCGCCCGGGGCGGACGGCCGGCGAGTAGTCGCGCGGCGCTGCGAGCCGCCGGCGTGCCGCACGCATCGACGCGCGCAGGCGCGCGCGATGGCGCATCGGGCATGCCCGGTGCGGCCGCCATCGTAGTTGGAACCGGTTCCCGTCGAAAGGGCAATAATGAAAAAGTTTATTTCGAAAATAGAGATAGTCTGCGGCGCGGCAGAAATGCGCCCGGGGCTAACGGAGGATCGATAATCGCCCCATACCAGCGAGTGGAGCGCCGTTCATGCAAGCAACGACTCCGCCGGCCGCGGCCGGACGTTCAGCCTGTGCGGTGCCGCGCCGGGCCGCAAGCGTGCGCATGGCGTCGCTCGAAACGGGCGCGATGAAATGAAGATCGACACGCCGCCCGCTTCCGGCTTTCCGGGCCTGTCCGTCAGGCAACTCGACCGCGCCGACCTCGACGCATGGTTCGCCTACCTGTCGATGCCGGACGTCGTCCGCCACACGAGCTGGAATTTGCGTTCGCGCAACGATTTGCTGCCCTTGTTCGACGGCCTCGAGTCGTCCGATCCCGATTCGATTCGCCGGCTCGCGATCGTCGACGACGCTTCGGGCGCCCTCGTCGGAACGATTGGGCTGCATACGGTCTCCACGGCCAACCGTTGCGCCGAAATCGCGTACGACCTCGCGCCCACGCATTGGGGCCGCGGCATCGCGCGTGCAGTGTGTGCGAGCGTGACGGCCTGGGCATTCGCCGAAGGCGGCTTCATGCGCATGCAGGGCGTCGTGCTGACCGACAACATACGCTCTGCGCGCGTGCTGGAAAAATGCGGCTACCGCTACGAAGGGCTGCTGCGCGCGTACAGGATGGTGCGAGGCGTGCCGGGCGATTTCGCGATGTACGCCCGCCTCGCAACCGACACCGCCTGAGCGCAGCGCAGTCGCTGCCTGGCATCGCCCGCATCGCCGATTGGACGGCACACGCCGAATTCGCGACAATCGTCGCGCCCCCCTTTCCGACGCCTGCCATGAAAATCGCCGCGCTATCCGACATCCACGGCAACCTCGCCGCGCTCGACGCGGTGCTCGCGGACATCCGCCGCCGCGGCGCCGACGTGATCGTGAATCTCGGCGACATCGTGTCGGGCGCGCTGCATCCGGCCGAAACGGCCGACCGGCTGATCGCGCTCGACCTGCCGACGATCAAGGGCAATCACGAGCGGCAGTTGCTGAGCGACGATCGCGAATCGCTGCGGCTGTCCGATCGCTGGGCGCGCGACACGCTGCGCGATGCGCATCTGGCGTGGATCGCCGCGCTGCCGCCGCGGCTGATGCTCGACGACGACGTGCTGATGGTGCACGGCACGCCGGCCAGCGACCTCGTCTATTTCCTCGAAACGGTGACGCCCGACGGCTGCCGCGCGGCGACGCCGGACGAGATCGCGCAACGCGCGGGCAACGAAACGGCGTCGCTGATCCTGTGCGGCCACACGCACGTGCCGCGCGCCGCGACACTCGAAGACGGCCGGCTGATCGTGAATCCCGGCAGCGTCGGATTGCAGGCGTACGCGGACGATCATCCGCATCCGCACCGGATCGAAAACGGCACGCCGCATGCGCGCTACGCGATGGTGTCGCGCACGGCGGCCGGCTGGCACGCCGAATTCCATACGGTCGACTACGACTGGGACACCGCCGCCGCGACGGCAGCGGCGCGCGGGCGCGACGACTGGACCGTCGCGCTGCGCACTGGCCGCTGCTGATACGCGCAAACGCCATCCGAAGGCCTGTCGCCCCTCTGTTCCCGCACGCGCGACGCGGCCGCGCCGCGCCGGAACGCTAAAGCGACCGGCCACACGCCATGCGTTCGCTACGCCGCCGCATTCACGAGCGTCAGCCGCGCATCGAGCCCGCCACCGCCATCCTGCCGATTGCTCAGCGTCAGCGTGCCGCCCATCGCGAGCGCGAGCTGGCGCGCGATCGCGAGGCCGAGGCCCGTGCCGCCCGTCTCGCGATTGCGCGACGTCTCCACACGGCGGAACGGTTCGAACACCGCGTCGAGCTGATCGTCCGGAATGCCGGGCCCGCGGTCGCGCACGACGATCACCGCGCCGCCGTCCGGCGCCGGCTGCACGTCGATCTCGGCTGCACCCGCGAACTTCAGCGCGTTGTCGACGAGATTGCCGACGATCCGGCGCAGCGCCTTCGGCCGCGTGACGAGCGCAAGCGGCGCGCGGCTGTGCAGCGCGACGTCCTGCCCCGCATCGACGTAATCGCAGACGATGCTGTCGAGCAGCGCATCGAGATCGATGCGGCGCGCCGCCTCGTCGGAGCCGTGCAGCGTACGCGCATACGCGACGCCCTCCTTCACCAGATGCTCCATCTCGATCAGGTCTTGCCGCAGCTTCGCTCCTTGCGCATCGTCGTCCATCACGTCGACGCGCAGTCGCATCCGCGTGATCGGCGTCTGCAGATCGTGCGAGATCGATGCGAGGATCTGCATCCGTTCGGTCATGTACTGCGCGATGCGATCCTGCATCGCGTTGAATGCGCGCGCCGCGCGTGCGACTTCGGACGGTCCGTCCTCGCTGAGCCGCTCGCCCTTCAGGTCGGGGCCGAGCGCGTCGGCGGCGAGTGCGAGCTGCTTGAGCGGCCGCGTCGCGAGCCGCACCGCGAGCCAGCAGCACGCGGCCAGCACCGCGAGCTGCAGCGCGAGCACGACCGGCAGCCAGTCGGACAGCGGCACCGTCGACATCGGATGAATGTCGATCGTGAGCGGCGAGCCGTCGCTCAGCCGCAGATGCACTTGCAGATGTTCGCGATCGCCGGGAATCGCGTTCGCGGTCAGCGGATACCGGCCGCCGATGCCGTCCGAGATCGACCGCTCGACGCGCGCCGACAGCCGCGCCTCCGGCGGCGTGCCGGTCTCGCCGGGCCCGAGGATGAACGTATAGCTGCGTCGCGCGAGACGCGGCAGCCACGCGGCGCGCTCGTCGGGCGGCAGATGATCGAGCAGCGCGACCGAGCTCGCGACTTCGCGCTCGATGTAGCCCATCATCAGGTTGGTCGTCGCCTGATCGCGTTCGGTGACGGTGAGCCAGAACGACAGCGTCTGCGCGAGCGCGAGCCCCACGCACAGAATCAGCGCGAGCCGCGCAAACAGCGAGCGCGGCCAATGCCACGGGATGCGCGCGTTCACGATGTGCCTTCGATCGCGGTGACGGCCGACGAGAACACGTAGCCTTCGTTGCGCAGCGTCTTGATGTAGCGCGGCTCGCGCGCGCCGTCGCGCAGTCGCTGGCGCAGCCGGCTCACGAGCAGGTCGATCGAGCGGTCGAACGGATCCGACTGGCGGCCCTGCGTGAGATTCAGCAATTGATCGCGCGTCAGCACGCGCTGCGGATGATCGAGAAATACGCGCAGCAACCGGTATTCGGCGCCGCTCAGCGCGACGAGCGTACCTTCCGCATCGAGCAGATGGCGCCCTGTCGTGTCGAGCCGCCATTCGCCGAACGCGAGCATGCCGGCCGTCTCCGTCACCTGCATGCCGGGCGGCAGCATCCGCGCGCGGCGCAGCACCGAACGGATCCGCGCGAGCAGTTCGCGCACCGCGAACGGCTTCGCGAGATAGTCGTCCGCACCCATTTCGAGGCCGACGATCCGGTCGGTTTCCTCGCTGCGCGCGGTCAGCATCAGCACCGGCACCGTGCGGAATTTGCCGGCGCGCAGATCGCGGCACAGCGCCAGGCCGTCCTCGCCCGGCAGCATCAGGTCGAGCACGATCAGGTCGGGCGCGCCGTTGTCGAGCACGCTGCGCATCTCGCGCCCGTTCGCGGCCAGCGACACGCGCATGCCGTTCTTCTCGAGATAGTCCGCGATCAGTTCGCGAATGGCGCGATCGTCGTCGACGATCAGCACGTGGTCGGGCTTGTCCATGGATCGGTGTCGTACTCGTGAAGGGCGGCGGGGCGATGTCCGCCTTTATACCGCGGCGAACCGGCGCGTTTGTATCGCACTGTATCGCGCCGCCGTCGCGACACACAACATTGCACACGCGCGGCTCGCCGGACACATCGCAGATACGTCGCAGCGGCCCAATGACGGCTATCGCAACCCGACCGGCCGGCGCCCGCGCGCAGCAGCCGGCCGCACCGGAGAAACGCCATGCTGCCCCGATTCAGGACCGCCGCCTTCGTGATCGCCCTCGCCGCCACGGCCGGCCTCGCCGCGTTCGCCGGCACACGCGACGAGGCGGGCACGATGGCCTCGTTCGCCGGCTCGCGCGCGCCCGAGTTCGCCGGCATCGACCGCTGGCACAACAGCGCGCCGCTCACGCTCGACCAGTTACGCGGCAAGGTCGTGCTCGTCGACTTCTGGACGTACTCGTGCATCAACTGCATTCATACGATTCCGTACGTCAACGACTGGTACCGGAAATACCGCGATCGTGGGCTCGTCGTCGTCGGCGTGCATACGCCCGAGTATCCGTTCGAACGCGACGCGAAAAACGTCGCCGACGCGATTGCGCGCTTCGGCATCCGCTATCCGGTCGCGCAGGACAACCGTTACGATACGTGGCGCGCGTACGGCAACCAGTACTGGCCCGCGCTGTATCTGATCGATGCGAACGGCAAGATCGTCTATACGCGGTACGGCGAAGGCGCGTACGACAAGACGGAGGCCGCGATTCGGGCCGCGCTGGCGCAAGCCGGCGAACGTGCGAAGGACGCGACGCGCACGCAGTAGCGTCGCCCGCGCCCGCGTGCACCAGCACGTGCATGAGCGCTTGCGGCCGATGCCCGTCCGTGATCGGCGAACGCGTCATTCGCGTTTCGCGTCGGCCGCCGCGAGCATCGCGCCGCCGATCGCGACGTTCCCGCTCGCGACCAGCGCTTCGCCTGCGCCCCGAATATCGGCGGCCGCCTTGTTCTGCCCGAGCTTGCGCTTGCCGACGAGCCGCGTGATCTCGATCTGCAGGCCGACGATCGATTGCAGCATCGCCTCGAGATAGTCGGACGGCGCGTCGCCCATCTTCCACGGCACCGGCTGCGATGCCTCGTGCGTGCGCGTGAGCCGCGCGACGACACCGCGCACGAACTTCTCGTCGTCGCGCACCGTAATGCGGCCGTGCGCATGCACGACCACGTAGTTCCACGTCGGCACCTGGCGGTGCGTCGCATGCTTGCTCGGATACCAGTTCGGCGAGATGTATGCGTCGCCCGCGTGGAAGATCACGAGCACGTCGTCGCCGTTCGCGACCGCCTGCCACACCGGATTCGCGCGCGCGACATGCGCGTGCAGCTCGCCGAGGCCGCCGTCGCCGGGCAGCCATTCGAACGGGAGGTGGTTCGCGTCGAGCCCGTCTTTGCCGTGCGTGATCAGGCTGCCGAACGGATGGCGCACGATCAGCTCGCGCAGCACGTCGGGGCGGGATTCGGCGAAATCGGCAGGGACATACATGCGGCGGCTCCACGATCGGACAGGATTCTTCGGACGACGCGCGGGCCGGCGGGATGCGGCTCACGGCACGCCCGTCGCGCGGCTTGCGCAATGCGCCGATTGTGGCTGCAAACTGGTTTATGCTGTAGAGCCGGTTTCGAACAATTTTGGTAGACCAGAATCATGGCAAGAACGGCGCGGATCGTGGACATCCCGTCGCTCGGCGCGCTCGATCGCGCGACCGGCGACCTGAGCCGCCAGCTCGCGCAGGCGCTGCGCGAAGCCGTGCGTCGCGGCGACGTCCGGCCCGGCGACACGCTGCCGTCCACGCGTCTGCTGGCGGCATCGCTGCAGGTCGCACGCGGCACCGTCGTCGACGCGTATGCGCAGCTCGTCGCCGAAGGCTTTCTCGAGTCGCGCGCCGGCGCCGGCACGCGCGTCGCGCATGCGCTGGCCGCGCCGCCGCC
>NZ_KV786692.1:0-6251 GCF_001806955.1 Burkholderia sp. HMSC10F09 | reverse complement strand
CGGCCGGCAAAACGGAAACGGCTTGCGATGCGATCGCAAGCCGTTTTGTTTTGGCACGGCGCGCGGCAGCGCCTGACCGCCGCCGCTGCTGTGCGACGTCACTTGCGCGCCACGCGCACCGACGCTTCCTGCTGCTTTTGGCGCGCCTCGAGCCACATCGCGTTGACGATCCCGAACGACAGCGCGACGCCGATCCCGAGAATCCAGCTGAAATACCACATGATCCGACTCCTTGCGAAACGGGGGAGCGGCGCGGCGCGCCTGCGCGCGCCGGCCGCGTTCAATACATCGAGTGCGTGTTCTCGTCGAGCACCTGACGCGTGACCTTGCCGCGCATCACGCGATAGACCCAGCTCGTATAGACGAGGATGATCGGCAGGAACACGATCACGGCGAACAGCATCACGAGCAGCGTCTTCTCGCTCGACGTCGAATCCCAGACGGTCAGGCTGCTCGTCGGGTCCAGCGACGACGGCATGATGAACGGGAACATCGAGAAGCCGGCCGTGAGGATCACGCCGACGATCATCAGGCCCGTGCAGAAGAACGCGGTCTTCTCGCGGCGCGAGCCGGCGAGCAGCGTCGCGAGCAGCCCGCCCGCGATGCCGACGACGGGCGCCGCGATCATCCACGGATAGTCGCGGTAGTTCGCGAGCCACAGCCCGGCGCCGGACGCGACCTCCTTCAGCAGCGGATTGGCGACCGTGTCGGCGGGCGCGGCACGCGTGATGTGAAAGCCGTCGACATAGGCGGCGACCAGCACGCCCGCGAGCGCGAACAGCACGACCGCGACGAACGACGACACGCGCAGCGCGACCGACGCACGGCGCGCGATCACGCCGTCGGTCTTCATCTTGATGAACGCGGCGCCGTGCGCGACGAGCATCGTCAGGCTGACGAGCCCGCAGAGCAGCGCGAACGGATTCAGCAGCGCCCAGAAGCTGCCGTGATAGCTGACGCGCAGATCGGTATCGAAGCGAAACGGCACGCCCTGCAGCAGATTGCCGAACGCGACGCCGAACACGAGCGCCGGCACGAAGCCGCCGATGAACAGGCCCCAGTCCCAGCCTGCGCGCCAGCGCGGGTCCGTGCGCTTGCTGCGATAGTCGAAGCCGACCGGCCGGAAGAACAGCGCGAACAGCACGAGCAGCATCGCGAAGTAGAAGCCGGAGAACGACGCGGCGTAGACGAGCGGCCACGCGGCGAACATCGCGCCGCCGGCCGTGATCAGCCATACCTGGTTGCCTTCCCACGTCGCGCCGACCGTGTTGACGATGATCCGGCGTTCGTCGTCGGTCTTGCCGAGGAACGGCAGCAGCGCGGTCGCGCCCATGTCGAAGCCGTCGGTGACGGCGAAGCCGATCAGCAGCACGCCGACGAGCAGCCACCAGATCAGCTTGAGCGTTGCATAGTCCATAGCGATTCCTTGTGTCGTTGCGGGGGCGTGCTCATGCGGCCGCGTGTTCGCGTGCGGCCGCCTGCTCGTGGTGATAGCGGCCGGTGTGCAGCGACGACGGGCCGAGGCGCGCGTACTTGAACATCAGCGTGATTTCGATCACGAACAGCGCGGTGTAGAACACGATGAACCCGGCCAGGCTCAGGTACAGGTCGGTCGGCGTGAGGCTCGACGCCGACAGATGCGTCGGCAGCACGCCCGCGATCGTCCACGGCTGGCGGCCGAGCTCGGCGACGACCCAGCCGAATTCCGCCGCGAGCCACGGCAGCGGGATCGCCCATACCGCGTAGCGCAGGAACCAGCGGCGGTTGTCCTGCAGCAGCTGGCGGCGCGCGCAGAACCAGAACGCGGCGATGAAGGTCGCGAGGAACAGGAAGCCGAGGAACACCATGATGCGGAACGAGAAGAACACGGGCGCGACCGGCGGAATCGTCTTCTTCGCCGCCGCTTCGATCTGCGCGGGCGTCGCGTCGGTCACGTTCGGCGTGAACTGCTTGAGCATCAGCCCGTAGCCGAGATACTGCTTGTGCTCGTCGAACAGCGCGCGCGTCGCGGCGCTCGTGTCGCCGGCCTTGATCTTCTGCAGCGCACCGTACGCGATCATGCCGCTCTGGATGTGCGCCTCGCTGCGCTTCGCGAGCTCGCGCAGGCCGATCACGGGCTCGTCGATCGAGCGCGTCGCGATCAGGCCGAGCGCATACGGAATCTTGATCGCGTAGTCGGTGCGCTGCGCTTCCTGGTTCGGGATACCGATCAGCGTGAACGACGCCGGCGCCGGCTGCGTTTCCCATTCCGATTCGATTGCGGCGAGCTTCATCTTCTGCACTTCGCCGGTCGTGTAGCCCGATTCGTCGCCGAGCACGATCACGCAGAGCGTGGAGGCGAGGCCGAAGCCGGCCGCGACCGCGAACGAGCGCAGCGCGAAGTCGACGTCGCGCTTTTTCAGCAGATACCACGACGACACGCCGAGCACGAACATCGCGGCCGTCACGTAGCCGGCCGACACCGTGTGCACGAACTTCACCTGCGCGACCGGGTTGAACAGCACGTCGAACAGGCTCGTCAGCTCCATGCGCATCGTCTGGTAGTTGAACTCGGCGCCGACCGGATTGTTCATCCAGCCGTTGGCGACGAGGATCCACAGCGCCGACAGATTCGAGCCGAGCGCGACGAGGAACGTGACGATCAGATGCTGCACTTTCGACAAGCGGTTCCAGCCGAAGAAGAACAGCCCGACGAACGTCGACTCGAGGAAGAACGCCATCAGGCCTTCGACGGCGAGCGGCACGCCGAAGATGTCGCCGACGTAGTGGGAGTAGTACGACCAGTTCGTGCCGAACTGGAATTCGAGCGTGATGCCGGTCGTCACGCCCATCGCGAAGTTGATGCCGAACAGCTTGCCCCAGAACTGCGTCATGTCCTTGTAGACCTGCTTGCCGGTCATCACGTAGACGGATTCCATGATGACGAGCAGCCAGGACAGGCCGAGCGTCAGCGGGACGAACAGGAAGTGGTAGAGCGCCGTGATGCCGAACTGCAGACGTGACAGATCGACGACTTCGCTACTTATCATGGTGGTCTCCCTCGGTAGAAGCGGGTGCCGGTACCGAGAGCAGCTTCTCGGCGACGGCGGCAGGCGGCAGCGACATGTGTTCAGCCTGCGGATGATTGAAGAATGCGTATTTGAGCGACATCAACAGGATCAGCTTGAAGATCAGCACGAGCGTGATGTCGCGGGCGAGGGTCGGGCCGTGCGCCCACGCGACGACGCGCGCGCGCCAGCCGCGCGGCCGGGCCGGTTCCTGATTGATCGAGATCAATGCCGTTTTCCCTGAAACGATTTAAAGCGGTTTTGGCGCGACTTTATGCGGAATATGTGACGGCTGTTAAGCTGTTTTAATCCTTTTGCGCGGGATATGCCAATTTTAAAAGCGCGCATTTGCAATGCCGAGTGCTGCGCTGCGGCAGACCGTCGCGAAGCCAGTGGAAAAACTTGAGGCAGATCAAGGTTTTGCGGAACATGCTCGAGAACGGGCAAATGCGCGCGCAAAGCCGAAGCCGTGAATGGGCGAAAAAAAACCGCTGCCGGGTGGCAGCGGTTTTCGGTGATGCGTTCGGGATCGTCGGATTATGCGTATTCGGCGAGTGCCGTGCGCATCTTTTTCATTGCGCTCGCTTCGATCTGGCGGATGCGCTCCGCGGAGACGCCGAATTCGGCCGCGAGATCGTGCAGCGTCGAGCCGCCCGAGCCGTCGTCGTCGACGTGCAGCCAGCGCGCCTCGATGATGCGGCGGCTGCGCGCGTCGAGCGCGTCGAGCGCCTGGGCGATGCCGTCCGTCTGGAGCATGTCGCGCTGGCGCGCAGCCAGCACGGCGGTCGGCTCGTTATGCGAATCGGCCAGATAGGCGATCGGCGCGTACGATTCCTCGCCGTCCTCGACTTGCCCTTCGAGCGCGATGTCGCCGCCCGACAGGCGCGTTTCCATCTCGGTCACCTCTTCGCGCTTCACGTTCAGTTCCTGCGCGAGACCGTCGATCTCCTCGGGCGTCATCGCCTGCATGCCTTTCTTGTGGCTGCGCAGGTTGAAGAACAGCTTGCGCTGCGCCTTCGTCGTCGCGACCTTCACCATCCGCCAGTTGCGCAGGATGTACTCGTGGATTTCGGCCTTGATCCAGTGAATCGCGTACGACACCAGGCGCACGTTTTGCGCCGGATCGAAACGCTTCACCGCTTTCATCAGACCGATGTTGCCTTCCTGGATCAGGTCGCCGTGCGGCAGCCCGTAGCCGAGATAGTTGCGCGCGATCGACACGACCAGGCGCAGGTGCGACAACACCAGGCGGCGCGCGGCCTCCAGGTTGTTGTTTTCGCGGTATTCGGTCGCGTACTGGCGTTCCTCTTCGGCGGTCAGCAGCGGAATGCGGTTGACGGCCTGGATGTACGCATCGATGTTGCCAAGCTGACCCGGCAACATCGAATGAGTTGCGAGCGCCAGCGAGCCTGCCGATTCGGCCTTGGCCGGCGTCGGGCTCAGGGTATTCGGGAGGGTCAGGGCGTTGCTCACTCAAAACTCCTTTGGAATCAGGGATGAACCCTGGTCTCGGGTTAGATTCCGAGGCCAATCTTAGCACTCCGTGGAGCCGAGTGCTAATACCTTAGAGGCCGTGCGGACATCGGAGTTCCCGGTTATCTATCAAAATAGTCGAGTCGATAGTCTAGGGTTCGACCGGAGGCGCAGTCGCGAGTTCCGATAGTGGCGGCCGGCGACCCGAATCGGCAGACGGTTTCGATTTTTGTAGTTTTGGAAGCAAACAATTTCGCTTCGCGATGCCGATCGGAAAAGTCCTTTACCATACCATTCAGTTCGCTCGAGCACGGCCGCGCGGCCGGCTCCATTCAACCCACAAAGTTGGAGTGTCAGATGAACAAGAAGAAGAACCGCCGGCCGCGTAGCCGGATCGTCCTGCATGCCGCGGTCGCGGCCTCCCTGCTCGCCGGATCGGGGCTGGCTTTCGCCGACCGCTGGGGCATCCAGGCGGGCGGCGGCTTCTCGGATCGCCACGGTATCGACAAGGCCGATCTGGCCGTGGTGTGGGATCCCGGCTGGAACTGGTGGGAAATCGGCGGATGGCACTTCGCGTTCGTGCTGGAAGGCCATGTCGGTTCGTGCTGGAAGGCCATGTCGGTTACTGGCATACGGGCGGCAACATTCACGGCAATATCGGCGAATTCGGCGCGACGCCGATGTTCCGCTTCATCAAGAGCGCCGGCCAGGTCCGGCCGTTCATCGAGGCCGGCGCCGGCGTGCGGCTGCTCACGCACCCGACGATTTCCGACAACTTCTCGATGTCGACCGCCTTTCAGTTCGCGGACGTCGTCGGCGTCGGCGCGCAATTCGGCGAACGGCAGCAGTATCAGGTCGGATACCGCTTCCAGCATGTGTCGAACGCGGGTATCAAAGAGCCGAATCCTGGGGTAAATTTCCACCAGTTCTACGTGCAGTACAACTTCTGATCCGCATGCCCGCGCACGGCGTGCGCGTTGCCGAGGAGTCAGGCGATGACGAAGGTGGTCGATGCGATCCGCGCGCTCGAGCGCGATCGGTTCCGGGCGATGGTCGACGGGGACGGCGAGGCGCTCGATGCGCTGCTGTCGGAGAAGGTCTTCTACGTGCACACGAACGGCAAGCGGGAAACGAAGCAGCAGTTCATCGACGCCATTGCCGCCGGCCGCCGCCGCTATCGCCAGATCGAGATTCAGTCGCAGGACGTGCTGCCCGTCGGCGACGGCACCTGCCTCGTCACGGGCCGTGCGCTGATCGAGATGGAAACGAACAACGGCGGCCTCGTGTTCCCGATCGCCTACACGGCGGTCCAGGCACAGGAGCAGGGCCGCTGGCGCCTGCTGGCCTGGCAGGCGACGCGGTGCGCAACCGACACATGAGCGCGCGTCGCGCCCATTTTCATGTATCGACCGAAGCGGCCTTCTGGGCCGCTTTTTGTTGCCCGTGCAGCGCGGATCGCGCGGCGCACGGGCGGTTGCGCACCGCTCGCGCCGAAGGCGAGCGGTCGTGTGCCTTCAGGCGGCCGCGCGCCGGTCCGCGTGCTGCCAGGTGGAGCGATTGATCGCGCTGACGACCGCATCGAGCGCCGCGCACGACGCGTCGACATGGACGCCGACGCCGTGCCGCAGCGGCGCATCGCCGACGCGGCAGCCGACCGACACGGCGATGCGCCCGTCGGCCGTGCGCACGTGCTCGCACGATACGACGTCGATCATCTCGTCGAAGACGTCT
>NZ_KV786691.1:0-1605 GCF_001806955.1 Burkholderia sp. HMSC10F09 | reverse complement strand
CAGCGCGGCGAGCCGCGCGTCGAGCAGCCGGCGCGCGTCGCCGTCGAGTGCGGCCGCGCGCCGTTCGAGCGCGTCGAGCCGATGGAAGCGCACCGGATCGAGCCGCGCCGCGCCCTGCTCGCGCCATGCATCGAGCATCGTGCGCACCTGCGTCGCGTCGACCGTCACCGCGCCGGCCCTCCGTTCGAGGCGGACTTGCGCGGGACCGGCGCGATCTCGACGCGGCGGTTCTTCGCGCGGCCTTCGTCGTCGGCATTCGAGCTGACCGGCTGCTCGGATCCGAACGCGGCCGCGAACACCGACGACGCCGGGACGCCCTCATCGATCAGCGCGCGCGTGACCGTCAGCGCACGTTTCGCCGACAGCTCCCAGTTGTCCGCAAACATCCGGTTGCCGGCGCGCACCTGCTGATCGTCCGCGAAGCCGCTGACCATCAGGATCTGATCGCGCGTCTTCAGATACGCGGCGAGCGGGCCGGCGAGCGTCTTCAGCAGTTCGCGGCCGTCCGGCTGCAGCTGGTCGGAGTTCAGCGCGAACAGCAGGTTGCCGGCGATCCCGATACGCCCGTTCACGAGCGTCACGCGGCCGGCCGCAAGCGGCCCCGCGAGCGCCAGTTCGAGCGTCTTGCGCTGCTGCGCTTCCTGCTGGCGCGCACGCACGGCTTCCTCGAGCTTCGACGTCAGCTGCAGCTGCATGCCGATCACGCCGACGAGGATCAGCACGAACGCGCCGAGCAGCACCGACATCAGGTCGGCGAACGCGGGCCAGACCGGCGCGGCTTCCGCGCCGCCGTCGATTTCCTCGTGCATCGCTTACGCTCCGACGGAAGTGCGCCGCCCGGCGATCTGCTGCAAATCTTCGACGATCTGCTTCTGCGACATCATGCTCAGATCGATCACCTCGCGCGCCTGCGCGACGTAGTACTCGAGCTGTTCGTCGCTGCGCGCGAGCGACTTCTCGAGCGCGGCCTCGATGCGCTGCAGATGCGCGAGCAGCTTGTCGTTCGACTCGCCGAATACCTGCACGGCCGCGCCGAACGCATCGCCGAGGCTCGCGACGTCGACCGCACCGGCCGTCACCTGCGCGGCGACTGCATCGAGCTTGCGGCTTTGCGCGTCGACCGTGTCGTTGAAGCGCGCGCCGATCCGGTCGAGCAGATCGGCCGAGGTGCTGACGAGCGCGTCGATCGCCGCGCGCTGTTCGGTCGACGCGTGGTTGACCGCGCCGAGCAGCGTTTCGAGCGTCGCGAGCAAACGGCTGCGTTCTTCGAGCATCGCGGTGTCGCGCACCATGCTCTCCGAGAGCCGCTGACGCAGTTCGGCGACGACGTCGGCCGCCGCCTTCGGCGCTTCCGATGCGGCCTGCACGAGCCGCCCGATCTCGTTGATCGTGTCGCTCGCCTGTGCCTGCGCCTGCGCGGCGATGTCGTTCGCGGTGCGCGCGAGCGTATCGCAGATGTCCTGCTGACGCGCGGCTGCGTGTGCGCTCGCCTGCTGCCATTCGTCGCGCAGCGCGGCGGCCATCGCGGCGAGCGAGTCGTTCCAAGCGGACAGTCGTTGTTCGTCGCGCGCGGCAAGCTGCGTCTGCAGACCGGTGTGCGAGTCG
>NZ_KV786690.1:0-1413 GCF_001806955.1 Burkholderia sp. HMSC10F09 | reverse complement strand
GGCATCCGCTGCAACGGCACCCGCGGCCGCGACGCGACCCGCGGCACCCGCATCCGCCGACGCGGTCGATGCGCGCCGGCTGCTCGCGACCGCGCGGATGTGGGGCGTCAAGCATCGCGACGACCTCGCGCGCGACGCGCTGAACAAGGGGCTGCTGATCGCGCCCGACGATCCCGGGCTGCTCGCGGAACAGATGCGCGTGCTGCTGCGGCTCGGCGACGCGCAACGCGCGCAGGCCGCGCTCGCCCGGCTGCGGGCGCGCGCACCGAATGCCCCCGATACCCGGCGTGCGGCCGACGAATTCCGCGTCGCGACGAGCGGCCGCGGCGAGATGGCGCAGATCCGGCTGCTCGCGCGTAGCGGCCGGACCGACGAAGCGGCCCGGCGGATCGTCGCGCTGTTTCCGAACGGTGCGCCGTCCGGTGCGCTCGGCGCCGAGTACTACCAGATCGTCGCGAACGCGCCGGGCGGTCGTGCGCCGGCGATCGCCGCGCTGCGCCGCGCGCTCGCGGCCGATCCGCAGGACACGGATGCGGCGCTCGCGCTCGCGCGGCTGCTGAACCAGCGCGACGACACGCGCGCCGAAGCCAACCGCATCGCGTGGTCGCTCGCGACGCGCACCGACGCCGACCATACCGATGCGATGACGCTGTGGCGGCACGTGCTGCAGTCGGCCGGCGCCGATCCCGCCTATCTCGACGCACTGCATGCCTATCTCGCGCTCGTGCCGGACGATACCGAGTTCCGCGATCGCGCGGCCGCGCTCGACCGGCAGCGCGACGCGCGGCGGCGGCTCGAACGCGATCCCGACTACATCGCGCAGCAGCGCGGCTTGCAGGCGCTTGCGCGCGGCGATCTCGCGGCGGCCGAGCCGCTGCTGACGCGCGCGGTGCGTGCGCGTGCGGACGATGCGGACGCGGTCGGCGGCCTCGGGCTGCTGCGGCTGCGCGAAGGGCGGCACGACGAAGCGCGCGCGCTGTTCACGCGCGCCGCATCGCTCGCGACCGATCAGCGCGGCAAGTGGCAGAGCCTCGCGCGCACCGCGCAATTCTGGGGGCTGCTCGCGCAAGGCCGTGCGGCGGCGTCGGCCGGTCGTGCGGCGCAAGCCGAGCGTGCGGCGCGCGCGGCGCTCGCGATGGAGCCGGACAGCGCGGATGCGAAGCTGCAACTTGCCGATGCGCTGCTCGCCCAGCGCGACTGGGCGAGCGCCGAGCCGCTGCTGCGCGAACTGCTGGCCGCGCCTGCGCCGCGCATCGCGGCCGTACGCGACACCGCGACGCTCTACGAAAACACCGGCCGCGCGGAGCGCGTCGGGCCGCTGCTCGATGCGCTGCAAGGCCGCGTGACGGGCGGCGACGATCGGCGCACGCTCGACGGCCTGCGCGCGAACCTGCTGGCCAGCCAGGCCAGCGC
>NZ_KV786689.1:0-6751 GCF_001806955.1 Burkholderia sp. HMSC10F09 | reverse complement strand
GGCGGGCGCCGGCGCGATCGCCGCGGGTGCGGAGGAAGCGGAAAGGGTCGGGTGCGCGGCGCTCGAGGCCTTCGCGACGGGCGGCGCGATCGCGCCTTGCGCGGTATGGCTGTCGCCTGCAGGCGGCGTGGCAATCGCGGGTGCGGGCGCGGGCCCAGGCGCGGACGAATCCGCCAAGCCGGCCTCGGCGATCGCGCGATGATCCGCGCGCAGCAACATCACGTATCCGGTGGCCGCTGCGGCGACCAGCAGCCCACCGGCAATCATCAGGGTCTTACGGGTACTCGTCATGCTTGCTCACCGACGGAACGACGTGAACAAGCCATCATACTCGAGCGCCGCCGCGCCATCGCGGACGAATACATTTGGTTGCATCTCGGGCCGATCGTCGGACGGATCGGCCGCGGCCTACTTTCAGAGCCAGAAGATCGCGACGGCGATGCCGCCGAACAGCGCCCATTTGACGATGTAGTAGACCGTGCGATTCCACGCCTTCAGCCGCTTGCCGGCGAGCCGAATCATATACAGATAGCGGAACGCGCGATTGAGTCCGCCCGTGCGGTCGCCGGTCTCGTTCGGCGACGCGGCCGCGCGCATCAGCAGCTGCCCGAACGCATCGTTGATCCACTGCGCCCAGCGGAATTTCATCGGCCGGTCGATATCGCAGAACAGGATGATCCGGTCGTGCTCGGTGCGGTTCTCGGCCCAGTGCAGATACGTCTCGTCGAACATCACCGCTTCGCCGTCGCGCCACGCGTACGGCTCGCCGTCGACGACGATCCGGCACGCGTCGTCGTTCGGCGTATCGAGCCCGAGGTGGTAGCGCAGCGCGCCCGCGTACGGATCGCGATGGAGCCCGAGCGTGCCGCCCGGCGGCAGCGACGCGAACATCGCCGCCTTGATCGACGGAAAGCGCGACAGGATCTCGACCGACCGCGGACACAGCGCCTGCGCGGACGGATGCGGCGCGTCGTACCACTTCAGATAGAAGCGCTTCCAGCCGCGGCGAAAAAATGAATTGAAGCCGATGTCGTTGTATGCGTCCGACGCCTTGATGCGGCTCGCGTCGCGCAACGCAATCGCCT
Source organism: Burkholderia sp. HMSC10F09 (assembly GCF_001806955.1). Taxonomy (NCBI): domain Bacteria; kingdom Pseudomonadati; phylum Pseudomonadota; class Betaproteobacteria; order Burkholderiales; family Burkholderiaceae; genus Burkholderia; species Burkholderia sp. HMSC10F09. The sequence goes on along the minus strand of NZ_KV786689.1, from coordinate 5,666 downwards.
CGTCGCGGAACGTGCGCCATTCGCGTCGCAGCGCCTCGAGTTCCGGAAAATGACGCGTGTCGATGAACGGTGTCGTCGGCACCGCCGAAAACGCATACGAAAAGCAGTTCAGCGGCGCCGTGAACGTCGAATGATCGGACAGTTGGCGGAAAAACCGGTGTCGCACCCTGCCCCGTCGATGCGTGTAGACGACGCACGCGAGAAAGACGATCAACAGGAGCCAACGCATTTCCGATTCCCCGTAAGCCAGTTGACGGCATTCTAATGACGGAGAAAATTTCTTGCGCTGTCACGCGTGCGCCGCGGCACGCGCGCAAACCCGCGCGCGGCCGCGCCGGCGCGCGGGCGTGCAGATTATTCCGGAAACGGCAATTCAGTTTGTCCGTCCGCGCGCATATCGAACGTATTGAGCGTCATCGCGACGAGCGCGTAGTAGCCGAGCAGCGCGACGAGATTGACGACGACCGCGTGCCCGAAGCGCGCCTGTGCGCGCGCGAACGTCGCGTCGCTCACGCGCCGCGTGTCGTACAGCTCGGTCGCGAACGCATGGATCAGCGCGTCGTCGTCCGACTCGAACGGCGGCTCGACGCCGCGGCGGATCGCGTCGGCCGTCGCCGCCGGCACGCCGGCGTCGAGCGCGATCGGATAGTGGATGTGCCACTCCGCCTGCGAGCGCCAGCGCGCGGCCGTCACGAGAATCGCGAGCTCGGACAGCCGCAGCGGCAGCCCGGTCCGGTAGCGGCAGAACGCGCCGAGGCGCTGGGCATGCTGCGCGAGTTCGGGGCTCGCGATCCAGCCGAGAAACGGCCCGTTCAGGTTGCCGCGCGGGCCGTTCAGGATCTCGGCGAGCACCGCCTTCTGCGCGTCGGACGCGGTGGCGGCATCGAATGGAGGCAGTCTGTCTGTCATCACGATCGACGGTCGATGAAAAGGTGAACGCGGCAAGCGCCGCAACGTGTGCGTCCGGGCGTCGTCATGCGCGCGCGGCGGCCAGCGCCGCGTCGATCGCGTCCGACAGCCGCTCGACGATCGCGTCGATCTGCTGCGCGGTGCAGATGAACGGCGGCGCGATCAGGATGTGGTCGCCGTGGCGCCCGTCGATCGTACCGCCCATCGGATACACCATCAAACCGCGCTGCATCGCCTCGCGCTTGATGGTCGCATGCAGCTTCAGCGCGGGATCGAACGTCGTCTTGCTGTCGCGATCGCGCACGAGTTCGACGCCGACGAACAGGCCGCGGCCGCGCACGTCGCCAACATGCGGATGCGCGTCGTAACGCGCACGCAGTGCCGCGCGCAACTGCTCGCCGCGCGCGCGCACGTTGTCGAGCAGATTGTCTTCGGCGATTACGCGCTGCACTTCGAGCGCGGCCGCGCACGCGGTCGCATGGCCGAGATACGTGTGACCGTGCTGGAAGAAGCCCGATCCGTCGACGATCGTCCGGTAGATGCGGTCGCTGACGAGCGTCGCGCCGATCGGCTGATAGCCGGCACCCAGCCCCTTCGCGATCGTCAGCAGATCAGGCGCGACGCCGTCCTCTTCGCAGGCGAACAGATAGCCGGTGCGCCCCATCCCCGACATGATCTCGTCGAGAATCAGCAGCACGCCGTACTTGTCGCACACGGCACGGATCTTCTTCAGGTAGGTGCGCACCGGCGGCACCGCGCCGGCCGTCGCGCCGACCACCGTTTCCGCGACGAACGCCGCGACGTTTTCCGCGCCGAGCTCGACGATCCTGCCTTCGAGTTCGTCGGCGAGGCGCTGCGCGAACGCCTCCTCGGTTTCATCGGCGCGCTGTTCGCGGTACGCGTAACACGGGCTCACGTGATGCGCTTCGATCAGCAGCGGCAGGAACGGTTCGCGCCGCCACGCATTGCCACCGATCGCGAGCGCGCCGAGCGTGTTGCCGTGATAGCTCTGCCGGCGCGCGATGAAGTGGCGACGCTGCGGCTCGCCCTTCTCGACGAAATACTGTCGCGCGAGCTTCAGCGCGGCCTCGATCGCCTCGGAGCCGCCCGACACGAAGTACACGTGTTCGAGGCCGGCCGGCGCCGCGGCGACGAGCCGGTCGGCGAGTTCCTCGGCCGCGTCGGTCGTGAAGAACGACGTATGCGCATACGGCAGTTGCTGTACCTGCCGCTTGATCGCGTCGATCACGCGCTGGTTGCTGTGACCGAGACACGAGACGGCCGCGCCGCCGCAGGCGTCGATGTAACGTTTGCCGGTCGAATCGATGATCTCGATGCCGTCGCCGGCCACGGCGACAGGCAAGGTGGCGCGCGGCGCGCGATGGAAAACGTTCGTCATGCGTTGCCTCATGGTTCAGTGCGCGTCGTGCGCGCGTGCGTCGGGAACGATGCGCGTCGCGTAACACGCGGCGCCGTGCTGATGAATCGTGAAATCGATCGACGACGCGCCGATCGCGAACACCGCCGTCGCAAGCGTGTTTTCGTCGTCGGGATCGGCCGGATCGTCGCGATAGATGGGCAGCCCGTGCGGCGCGCGGTCGGCGAGCACACGCCGCAACGCCGCTTCGTCGATCGCGTCGAGTTCGGGCAGCAGCACGTCGACGCGCCGCTGGCGATCGTCGGACGATTGCGTCACGATCTGCGGTTCCGCTTCGCTGCCGCGATGCACGAGATGATTCGCGTGGCCGGCGCGCTGCGCGACGTCGATCGCCGAGCAGCGTGCGGCGCTCGCTTCGACGCTCATCAGCCGCGCATCGCCGGTCGCGCCGAGCGTGTGATGAAAGCCGCTTGCGCGCGCGTGCGCGCGCAGCACGTCGAGCGCCGCGTCGAGCGACGTCGCGTCGAGCACGGCGCGCGCGAGGATCATGCGCGGTACGCCGACGGCCGGCGTGCGGATCCGCAGATTGTTGATCGCCTGTGCGATGCCGGCGCGGTTCGCCGCGAAGGTATGGCCCGGCAGCGAACCGGGGTAGTAGAAGCTGACGAAGCCCGGCTTGCCGTGCGGCTTCACGTCGACGAGCAGGCAGCGCTCGCGCAGGAACGGATCGCCGTCCTCGTTGTGCGCGATCCAGCGCGTGCCGCCGGCGCCGCGCGCGGCGAGCGTCGTGCAGCCGTCCGGCGCGTTGTGGATCAGTTCGCCGCGGCAATTCCAGAGGAAGATGTCGTCGGCGTGCCAGCCGACGCCGGCCGCGATCCCGTCGAGCTCCGCGACGAGATCGGGACAGGCGGCGAGCGTGGCCTGCCGCAGCGCATCGACGAACGGGTGGCCGCGCCAGCGGCGCACGGCCGCCCATGCGCGGCTTTGCTGCATGTACGCGTCGAACACCGGGCGCGCGAGCTCCCCGAGGCGCACGCCGATGTCGAACGGCGTGCCGGCGATGACGGGAGAAACGGTAAGCGGCATGTCGTATCGGTCAGAGGTTCAGGACACGTGTTTGAGGAATTCCTTCAGTCGCGGCGTCGGCGGCCGGTCGATCGGGTCGCCTTCTCGGCATGATCGAGCGAGGCGCCGGCCGCGGGCCGGCACGAACGACCCCGTCGGCCGGCATCGCAACATGCGATGCGTAATTAGATATCGATACAACATATGTTGTCAACGGCAATACAACGACAACAAAAGAGTGCGCAGCATGCATTTGCATCGAGACGAACCCGGACGGGGGCGACGCGGCCGGAGACGACGCGTGGCGGCGGAGGAAAGGACGTGCGCGCGAGCGACGCGATGCAGTCGGCGCGGCAGGACGTTGCGGGGCAGGTCAACGGAAGCGGCGACGGCCGTCGTCGGCACGTCGCGTCAGGGTTCGGGCGCGCGCATCGGCGACGCGCGCCGAGGGGAAGCGGTCGGCGATCCTGCGCGCATCCGCACTCGCGGTGCGCGCGCCGGTCGACGATCAGCGATGCACGGCCGTCACGGGCCGGCGAAGAACAGCGACACGATGCAGACCATGCCCGCGAACCAGACGAGCGATCGCAGCGACGCCCAGTTCAGCAGATACATCAGCGCATAGACGATCCGGATCGCGACGAACGCGATCGCGAGCCGGTCGACGTGCTGCGCGTTCGCGCCGTTATGCCACGCGACCACGAGGGCGGCCGTAAACAGCGCGAGCGCTTCCCACGCGTTCTGGTGCGCGGCCTGCGCTCGCGCACGCCAGCCTTCAAGCTTTGCGAGGTACTCGCGCGGCGCGTGATTGTCATAGCCCTTGCGCGCCTTCGCGAGCATCGTCATCGGGAACGGCAACAGCGCGACGATGAACAGGCATAGCTGCGAGGTCGTCATCTTCGTCTCCTCCTTATGGTTACATTGATCAATGACAAGGTCGCGAGAGCTTAGCATTGCGGCGCGCCGGTCGTGCACCGGTTTTCTAGACGGCAGACTCGGGCGTCATGGCCGTGCGACGGTCGCGCGAACCATAAACTTCTACCAAATCCGCGATAAAAACGTTAATTAAAACTGGTCGAACACCAATAAGATAGCGGTCGACACTGGCTCGACGCATTCTCGCGCGAGCCTGCCCCGCGCCGCCGCGCGTGCCGAAGACCATCGATACGAGCCCCGACATGCCCCGTCCCATCGTCGCCCATATCCGTCCCGACGCCGTCCGCCACAACCTCGACTTCATCCGCCGGACAGCCGCGCAGTCCCGCGTATGGGCCGTCGTGAAGGCCAACGCATACGGCCACGGCATCGAGCGCATCTACCCGGGCCTCGCGGCCGCCGACGGCATCGCGCTGCTCGACCTCGACGAAGCGGTACGCGTGCGCGAACTCGGCTGGGACAAGCCCGTGCTGCTGCTCGAGGGCATCTTCGAGCCGGCCGACGTCGAACTCGTCGAGCGCCATCGGCTGACGGCCGCCGTTCACTGCGACGAGCAGCTCGACCTGCTGATCGCGGCCAGGCCGCAGCAGCCGATCGACATCCAGCTGAAGATGAATTCCGGAATGAACCGGCTCGGCTACCGGCCCGACGCATTCCGCGCCGCGTGGGAGCGCGCGGCGAGCGCGCCGTCGATCGGCCGGATCACGCTGATGATGCATTTCGCGAATGCGGACGAAGGCGAAATCGACTGGCAGCTCGCGCAGTTCGACGCCGCCACGGCCGGCATTCCCGGCGAGCGCACGCTGTCGAATTCGGCCGCCGTGCTCTGGCATCCGCGCGCGCACCGCGACTGGGTGCGGCCCGGCACGATCCTGTACGGCGCCTCGCCGACCGGCGCGTCGCGGCACATCGCCGATACGCCGCTGATGGCCGCGATGACGCTGACGAGCAAGATCATCGGCGTGCAGTCGCTCGCGGCCGGCGAGACGGTCGGCTACGGCCGCCGTTTCACGGCCGAGCGGCCGATGCGGATCGGCGTCGTCGCGTGCGGCTACGCGGACGGCTATCCGCGTCACGCGCCGACCGGCACGCCGATCGCGGTGGACGGCGTGCTCACACGCGTCGTCGGCCGCGTGTCGATGGACATGCTGACGGTCGACCTCACGCCGTGCCCGAACGCGGGGATCGGCTCGAGCGTCGAGCTGTGGGGCGATCAGGTGAAGGTGGACGACGTGGCCGAAGCGAGCGGCACGATCGGCTACGAGCTGATGTGCGCGCTCGCGCGCCGCGTGCCGGTCGCGATCGTGCCGCCGGGCGCGTCGACGCTCCAGCCCGCGCTGCGCACCGGCAGCTACGGGCGCTGAACGCGCGGCGGCCG
>NZ_KV786688.1:0-2040 GCF_001806955.1 Burkholderia sp. HMSC10F09 | reverse complement strand
CGCGACCAACGGCGCGGCCATCGGCGGCTGCTCGGCCGGCATGCGGTTCTGAACGGTGCGCGGCACGGCGCACGCGTGCGGCGGAATGTCGCCGGCGCGAGCCGGGCGGCATCCGGCGCGGCACATCGGCCGCCGCCCTGCACCTTTGGCCGGCTTCCCCCGTTCCGCGATTGCTCGTCGCCGCATGGCGCTGTGGGCTACGCGGGCGCACTTTTCTGAGATAGGATGGGAAGCAGGCCGCCGCCCCGCCCGGCGCGGCCGTTTCCCGAGCGGAGCAGCGCGGCCGCGCGCATCGGCCGAACGGCCGGCGCGACACGGACCTGCCATCCCCTTGGTGTATCCTTGCCTACTCCGTGACAGCGCGCCCCGGCACGACCCGGGCGCACCACCATGAACGATTCGTATCCCAGTCGAAAGCCAACCGACAAACCGCAAGAAAAGCGCTCGCTGCTCGAGCGCCTGACCGACTTCATCTCGCCCGAGCCCGAATCCCGCGGCGAGCTGCTCGAAATCCTCCAGGACGCGCACGAACGCAACCTGATCGACGCCGATTCGCTGTCGATGATCGAAGGCGTATTCCAGGTATCCGACCTGTGCGCACGCGACATCATGGTGCCGCGCGCCCAGATGGACGCGATCAACATCGCCGACAAGCCCGAGGATTTCATCCCGTTCGTCCTCGAAAAGGCGCACTCGCGCTACCCCGTGTACGAGGAGAACCGCGACAACGTGATCGGCGTGCTGCTCGCGAAGGACCTGCTGCGCTTCTACGCGGAAGAGGAATTCGACGTGCGCGGGATGCTGCGCCCGGCCGTGTTCATTCCCGAATCGAAGCGCCTGAACGTGCTGCTGCACGACTTCCGCGTGAACCGCAATCACCTTGCGATCGTCGTCGACGAGTACGGCGGCGTCGCGGGCCTGATCACGATCGAGGACGTGCTCGAGCAGATCGTCGGCGACATCGAGGACGAATACGACTTCGACGAGGAAGCCGGCAACATCATCTCGGGGCCGGACGGCCGCTACCGCGTGCGCGCGCTGACCGAGATCGAGCAGTTCAACGAGGTGTTCGGCACCGATTTCTCCGACGAGGAGGTCGACACGATCGGCGGGCTGATCACCCATCATTTCGGCCGCGTGCCGCACCGCGGCGAAAAGCTGCAGCTCGGCAACCTCGTATTCGAGATCCAGCGCGGCGACGCGCGCCAGATTCACGTGCTTCTGGTGCGCCGCAACCCGCTCGCGAGCCGCCGCGCCGAAACCTCGCACGAGGACTGATCCGCGCGTCGCGCATCGGCCGCGCCCTTTCCAACCGCTTCGCCCACTTCCGCTTCACATGGACGATCCGATCCCGTCCCGCCCGGCTGGCGGCATTCCCGCGTCGGCGCCCGGCCGCGCGTTGCCACGCTGGCACTATCCGGCCGCGCTGCTCGCCGGCGCGGCCAACACGCTCTGCTTCGCACCGACGCCGCACGGCGGCTGGCTGCAGCTCGTCGTCTTCGTGTGGTTCTTCGCGCAGCTCACGCGCACCGCGAGCTGGCGCAGCGCCGCGCTGACCGGCGGCGCGTTCGGCTTCGGCAACTTCATCAGCGGCATCTGGTGGCTCTACATCAGCATGCACGTGTACGGCGAGATGGCTGCGCCGCTCGCGGGCGGCGCGCTCGTGCTGTTCTCGCTGTATCTGTCGCTGTATCCGGCGTTCTCGGCCGGGTTGTGGTCGCTCTGCGCCGGCCATGCATGGCATCGCCGCACGCCCGATCCGCGGCCGTTCTCGCCGAGCTGGCACGGCGCGTTCGCCTTCGCCGGCGCGTGGGCGCTCGGTGAGTGGCTGCGCGGCACCATGTTTACCGGCTTCCCGTGGCTCGCGAGCGGCTATCCGCAGGTCGACGGGCCGTTCGCGGGCTTCGCGCCGGTCGTCGGCGTGTACGGTATCGGCTGGGTGCTCGCGCTGTTCGCCGCGCTGATCGTGCAGGCGTTCGCGGCCGCACGGCCGGCGCAGTCGCAGTCGCCGGCGGCCGGCGCGGCACCGCGCGCGCGCGT
>NZ_KV786687.1:25617-40778 GCF_001806955.1 Burkholderia sp. HMSC10F09 | reverse complement strand
TCGCGGGCGACGCGGCCGGCACGGCCGACTGGGCACGCTTCGTGCCCGCGATCGCCGCGCGCTTCGGCCGCATCGACGCGTTGATCGCGTGCGCGGGCGGGCACGGCCTCGGCCGCGCGGACGAAACCGGCGACGCGCAGTGGCGCGACGCGATGCATGCGAACCTCGACACCGCATTCGTCAGTGCACGCGCATGCCTGCCGGACCTGATCGCGCAACGCGGCAGCATCGTGCTGGTGGCGTCGATCGCGGCGCTCGCGGCCGGCCCCGGCGTATGCGGCTATACGGTCGGCAAGCATGCGCTGCTCGGCCTCGCGCGCTCGCTCGCGCGCGACTACGGGCCGCACGGCGTGCGCGCGAACGCGGTATGCCCGGGCTGGGTTCGCACGCCGATGGCCGACGCGGAAATGCAGCCGCTGATGGACGCGCACGGCGACACACTCGAGCGCGCTTACGCGCGCGTAAGCGCCGACGTGCCGTTGCGGCGCGCGGCGGATCCCGACGAGATCGCGGCGGTCTGCGCATTTCTGGCGTCGCCGGACGCGTCGTTCGTGACGGGCGCGACGCTGGTCGCGGACGGCGGCGCCACCGTCGTGGACGTGCCGACGCTCGCGTTCGACGCGCGGTGACGCGACGCGCGCCGTGCACGGCACGACGGACGGCGCACGGGCGGCCCACGCGATGCTGCACGCGGCGCAAATCGATTAACATCGGCCGGATTCCGCCGCCTCCGCGCGGCCCCGCTCCCCGTCCGGCACTCGATGAACATCCGGTTTCTTGAAACCTTCGTCTGGCTCGCGAAGCTCGAAAATTTCCGCCTGACCGCCGAAAAGCTGCATACGACGCAGGCGGCCGTGTCGAGCCGCATCGCGTCGCTCGAAGAAGCGTTCGACGTGCGCCTGTTCGACCGCAACACGCGCTCGGCCACGCTCACGCCTGCGGGCCGCCGCATGCTCGCGTACGCCGAGCGGATCGTGCGGCTCGACCACGAGATGCGGCGCGAGATCCCGTCGGCGAGCGACGTGGGCCCGATCCGCATCGGCGTGATCGAGTCGATCGTGCACAGCTGGTTCCCGGCGCTGATCGCGCGGGCGCGCGAGCACTATCCGCGGCTCGACGTCGAAATCACGAGCGACACGACGCTGCACCTGACGCGGCTGCTCAGCACCGACGGCGTCGACCTGATCCTGCAGACGGACACGGTGCCCGGCCCCGACTTCACGAACCTGCCGCTCTGCGAGTTTCCGGTGCGCTGGGTCGCGAGCCCGCGCCTCGGGCTCGGCGGCGAACGGCTCGACGTCGCGCAGCTCGCCGAATTTCCGGTGATCAGCTTCTCGCGCCATTCGGGGCCGCACGCGACGATCGAGCGGCTGTTCGCGGCCGTCGAACGACCGGCGAGCATCAACTGCATCACGTCGGTCGCCGCGATGATCCGGCTCGTCGCGGACGGCTTCGGCGTCGCCGCGTTGCCGCCCGCGATCATCGGACGCGAACTGCAGGAAGGCGCGCTCGAACTGCTCGACGTCGAACCGGCGTTTCCGGCGCTGCCGCTCGTCGCGACGTATCGGACGCAAGGGCTGCCGCTCGCCGCGCGCATCGCCGAGCTCGCGAGCGAGGTCGCGCGCGCGACGCCGTCGATGCCGATCGATACGGCCGCCGGCACGTCGATGCGACGCGGCGCTGCAGGTCGCGCGCAGGCGCCCGACGTGCGCGCGAAAACCGGGAAAGACGCCAAGGCGGCCAAAGGCGCCAAAGCGGTAAAGGATGCTGGCCGCGCCCAACGCGCGGCCGAACCGTCGACGATCGGCGCGCCGGCCGCCGCGAAACGCCGGCCGCGCCGCTCATAAGAAAACCTGTTCACCGCGAATTTGTTTTCTTGTTGGACGCGCCCGGCGCGCGTTCGGGACACTGCGGGTTCCGACTCATCCGTCACGAGGATCTCCGCGATGACCCGCCCTTCCCTTCCACACGGCCAGCTCTGCGTCTGGACGGACATCGATCCCGCACATGAAGCGGACTTCAATGCGTGGTACGACCGCGAGCACATGCAGGAACGCGTCGCGATTCCCGGCTTCACGCATGCGCGGCGCTTTCGCGCGACCGATCGCGGCCCGCGCAAATACCTCGCGCTCTATGTGACCGACACGCTCGACGTGTTCCGCGGCGACGCATATCGCCGCGCGTTCGCGCAGCAGACCGCGTGGTCGCTCGCCAACTTCGAACGGATGACGGGCACGCAACGACGCGTCGGCGAGCTGACCATCGAGGCCGGCGACGGCGAAGGCGCGCATCTCGCGCTGTTCGTACTGCCGCCCGAGCGCATCGACGTGGCGCAACTGAGCGCGCGCTTCGATGTCGCACTGCGCGAGCCGGGCGTGCATGCCGCGCGGCTGTTCCGCACGACGCCCGAGCTGTCGGCACCGATCGGCGCGGATGCCGCCGCACGGCCGGCCGCCGATGCGCTCGTGCTGATCGAAGGCAGCGACGCAGCGGCTGCGCGCCGCGTCGCGGTGGCGCTCGCCGGCCACGACGAGGTGCGCACGTTCGAGCTGCTGTGGCGCGCGGCTGCACCCTTGCCCGCCGCGCGCGGCGAGCCTGCACCGCAAGCGGCCGCCGCACTGCCCGCCTGAGCACCGAAGTGCCGGCGCACGTCGCCGGTTCCCGTACGCCCGCCCCGAGTTCGTCACGACATGCCCGACACCATGAGCACGCTCGCCCAACCCGCCGTCCACGCACCGCACCGCGCCCGCAACAGCCGACTCGCGACCGCGAGCATGATCGGCACGTCGCTCGAGTGGTACGACTTCACGATCTACAACACGCTCGCCGCGCTCGTCTTCAATCGGCTGTTCTTTCCGTCCGTCGATCCGCTCGCCGGCACGATCCTCGCGTTCTCGACCTACGCCGTCGGCTACGTGTCGCGTCCGCTCGGCGGCTTCGTGTTCGGCAACCTCGGCGACCGGATCGGCCGCCGCGCGGTGCTGATGCTCACGCTCGTGCTGATGGGCGTGACGACCGCGCTGATGGGCGCGCTGCCGACCTATGCGACGGCCGGCATCCTGAGCCCGATCCTGCTCGTCGCGCTGCGCTTCGTGCAGGGTGTCGCGCTCGGCGGCGAATGGGCCGGCGCCGTACTGCTGTCGGTCGAGCACGGCGATCAGAGGCGGCGCGGGCTGTCGGCGTCGTGGACCCAGGTCGGGCCGTCCTTCGGCACGCTGCTCGGCACCGGCTGCATCGCGCTCGTCACGCTGTCGACGACGCCGGACGGCTTTCTCGCATGGGGCTGGCGGCTGCCGTTCGCGGCCAGCGCTCTGCTCGTCGCGTTCGGTTTCTGGGTGCGGCGCGGCGTCGACGAAACGCCGCAGTTCGAGCAGCTCGCCGAGTCGCACGCGACGGCCGACGTGCCGGTCGCCGAGGTGCTGAAGTGTCACTGGCGCCGGCTGCTCGTCGCCGGCGGCGCGCGGATCGGCTCCGACGTGCTGTACGCGCTGATCGTCGTGTTCACGCTGACCTACGTGACCGCCGTGCTGCATCTGTCGCGGCCGCTCGCGCTGACCGCAGTGATGATCGGTACCGCGTGCAACGCGATCGCGGTGCCGTGCTTCGGCGCGCTGTCGGACCGCTTCGGCCGCCGCCCCGTCTATCTGGCCGGCGCGTTCGCCGGGATCGTATGGGCGTTCGCGTTCTTCGCGCTGCTCGATTCGGCACGGCCGGTCGCGATCGTCGCGGCCGTCGCGATCGGTCTCGTGATCCATGCGGTGATGTACGGGCCGCAAGGCGCGTTCGTCACCGAACAGTTTCCGACGCGCGTGCGCTACGCGGGCTCGTCGCTCGCGTACACGCTGGCCGGCATCGTCGGCGGCGGCTTTGCTCCGCTCGTGATCGCCGCGCTGTTCCGGCAGACCGGCACGACGACCGCCGTATCGCTGTATGTGTCGGCCGCGCTCGCGGTGACGGCCGTCGCGCTCGTCGTCGCGCGCGAAACCGCGCACCGGCCGCTCGCCGATTGACCGCGGCCGCGTGCCGTTCTCTCGCGTTTCATCCGGATACCTGCCCATGCAAGTCCTGTCGTTCAACGTGATTCCCGTACACCAGCCACCGACTACCGTCGACGTCGAGATCGAACGCGTCGTGATCGCCGGCTGGGCCGGCCGCGACGCACGCGCGATTCGCGCGCATATCGACGAACTCGCGGCGCTCGGCGTCGCGCCGCCGTCCGCGACGCCGTGCTTCTATCGCGTCGCGCCCGCGCTGCTCACGCAGGCCGCGTCGATCGGCGTGCTCGGCACGCGCTCGGGCGGCGAAATCGAATGCGTGCTGATCGACAGCGCGGCCGGCACGCTCGTCACCGTCGGCTCCGATCACACCGATCGCGAAGTCGAAGCCTACGGCGTGGCCGTGTCGAAGCAGGTCTGCGCGAAGCCGCTCGGCCGCGACGCGTGGCGCTACGCGGACGTCGCCGCGCACTGGGATGCCATCGAGATGCGCGCCTGGCTCGTTTCGCGTGACGGCGAGCGTATCGCGTACCAACACGGCGCGACGAGCGGACTGCTCGCGCCGGACACGCTCTGGCAGCGTTTCGACGATCGCGGCACGATGCCCGCGCGCTGCGCGATGTTCGGCGGCACGGTCGCGGTGCATGGCGCGATCGCCGCGATGAGCGACGGCGACGCGTTCGAGATGGAGCTGCACGATCCGGTGCTCGGGCGCAGCCTGCGGCACCGCTATGCGGTCGACGTGCTGCCGGTCGTCGCGTGACGGCGGCCGGCGGCCGTGAAGCTGATTGGTCCGACGCCGGCTTGCGCTACGCGTTCCGCGGTTGTCGCGCGTCGTGCGTGTGCAGACAACCTAGCTCGGTCAGCGCCGCTTCCACCGCCGTGTCGAGCGGCGTCAACGGCTCGCGTCCCAGCACCGCCTTGATCCGCGCGTTGTCCATTCGCAGCGGTTCGCGCCACAGATAGCGCATCTCGAGCATTTCGCGCAGCATCGTGACGAACGGCGCGCCCGCCCACACGAGCCACCACGGGAAGCGCCGCACCGCCGGCCGCATCCCGTGCCGCTGCGCAACGCGGCGCACGGCCTGCGCGAGCTGCGTGCCATCGGCGTCCCAATGGCCGCCGAGATGAAAACGCGCGAACGGCTCCAGCGTGTCGCGTCGTTCGATCAGCTCCACCATCGCACGCGCCACGTCCGGTACGTACGACCATTGATGGCCGACACCGGGGCGGTTCGGCACGCGAATCGCCGTCACCGGCCGCCCGGCCTTCACGAGCGCCTGGCCGAACCAGTTGTTGCCCGCATGCGCGCCGAAGAAATCGGCGGCCCGCACGACGATCGTCCGCACGCCGCGCGCGCTCGCGGCCGCCAGCCGCCGCTCCAGCTCGACGCGGATCGCGCCCTTGCGCGTGACGGGCCGCTGCGGCGCGTCCTCGCGCAACAGCGGAAACGCGTCGGGCCCGAAGTTGTAGATCGTGCCCGGCAATACGACCGTCGCGCGCGCCGCCGTCGCCGCCGCGATCGTGTTGTCGATCATCGGCAGCACCTGTTCCGCCCAGTTCCGGTAACCGGGCGGATTCACCGCATGGACGATCACGCTGCAGCCGCGCGCGGCGCGTACCACCGCGTCGCGATCGAGCGCGTCGCCGCGGATCCAAGCGATACCGTCGCGCTCCACCGCCTCCGACTCGAGGCCGCGCTTGAGCGCGCGCACCTGCCAGCCGGCGTCGCGCAACTGCCGCGCGACCTCGCCGCCGATTCCTCCGCTCGCGCCGAGCACGAGTGCCTGTCCGCATGCCGTACCTGCATTTGCCGCCATTGCCGTTCTCCTCGATCGTGACGGCTTGCATTCTGGCCCGCGCCGGGATAGCAAGGAATTGCTCAACATCGTCTATCGGCTATACATTTATGCATGACCGCCGATCTGAACTGGGAACGCTATCGCACCTTCCTTGCCGTGTTGACGGAAGGCTCGCTATCCGCTGCCGCGCGTGCGCTCGGCATCACGCAACCGACCGCCGGCCGCCATATCGCGGCGCTCGAAGCCGCGTTCGGCCAAACGCTGTTCACGCGCTCGCCTTCCGGGCTACTGCCGACCGACGCGGCGCTTGCGCTGCGCGGTCATGCGGAGGCGCTGCGCAGCGCGGCCGCCGCATTCGAGCGCGCGGCGGCGAGCCATGGTGCGGGCGTGCGCGGTACGGTACGGATCTCCGCGAGCGACGTGATCGCGGTCGAGGTGCTGCCGCCGATGCTCGCGCAGTTGCGGCGCGAGCATCCGGGGCTCGTGATCGAGCTTGTCCCGACCGACCGCATCCAGGACGTGCTGAACCGCGAAGCCGACATCGCGGTGCGGATGGCATCGCCGTCGCAGGACGCGCTGGTGGCACGGCGCATCGGCGAACTCGAAGTCGCGCTGTACGCGCGCGACGACTACCTGGCGCGCTACGGCGCGCCGTCGACGCTCGACGCACTCGCACATCACGCGCTGATCGGGTTCGATACGGTCACGCCGTTCGTCCGCTCGGCCGGCCGCGGGCTGCCGTCGTGGACGCGCGAAGCGTTCGCGCTGCGCACCGACAGCAATCTCGCGCAGCTCGCGATGATCCGGGCCGGCTACGGAATCGGCTTCTGCCAGAGCCGGCTCGCGCAACGCGACGCGCGGCTCGTGCGCGTGCTGCCGGACGGCCCGGCGGTGAAGCTCGAAACGTGGGTCGTCATGCATGAAGATTTGCGCGCGAGCCCGCGCTGCCGGGCGGTGTTCGACGCGCTCGCGAACGGGCTGCGCGCGTATGCCGAAGGGACGGGCGAGTAGGCGGTGTGTTCGCCGTGCGTTCGGCGAGCTTGCGCGCCGGCGAACGCGGCGCGGCGCGGCGGTACGGATTCTTCGGAAGAGTCGTCAAAGCTCAACCCGACGTTCCGCCGTTTCCATCCGATCGATCAGTGCCTTACGCTACGCGCCGTCGCGTTGTCTTGCCGGTCGGGCGGCAGGTTCGAGCCCCGTTGGGTTGGCCGACAGCCGCGACGTCGCTCGGACTAATCGGCAGCATGACGGCGCCGACTCAGGCGGCTTGCTCGAGAGGTGGCCGCGTCTCGACGATCCGACCGTAGCTCGTGACTGCGTAACGCGCAGTCAATGAATCGGCGAGCGTGCACCGCGCCCGCAGCGTTCCGGTGCCTGCTGCAACCGCGGCGCTACCGCTTTGCGCGCTCGCCGTTCGTGCGTTTTCGCGCCGGCCGCGAATGCCCAGCGGACGCACCGCGCGCCACGACGTCACACCAGCAGCTGCCGCGACAGCACCTCGCGCGCCTGCGTGACCGTTTCGCGCTCGCCCGGCATCGGCGGCGTCAGCGAGAACACCGCGTCGGGCAGCGCGGGCAGCCGGTACTTCGCGCCGCCGAGCCGCATCAGCCCGTCGCCGATCGCCGACGCGCACAGGCAGCCGACGCCGAGCCCCGCCGCAAGCATCGACTGCAGCCCCGCGACGCCGGATGCGCTATGCACGAGCTCGTACGGGATGCGCTGCTCGTCGAGCGAGCGCACCGCGATCTGATGCATCATGCAGTCGTCCGGCAGCAGTACGAGCGGCAACGGTTCGGGCAACTGCTCGGCGAGTGCCGGCGACGTCACCCACGACAGCGGCTCGCGCCGCAACACCCAGCGTGTATCGGCCGACGCGGGCCGAAACGGTCCGCTCGACAGGTGCATCACAACACCGAGATCGATCTGCCCTTTTGCATACGCGGCCTCGATGTCGGCGCTCTTCATCGCGCTCACGTGCAGGCTCAGCTGCGGATAGCACTCGCGCAGCCGCGCGAGCATGCCCGCGACTTCGTGCGTGCGGTAGTAATCGGTAATCGCGACGCGCAGCTCGCCCTTGATCGCCTGGCCGCGCAACTCGTCGAATGCCGCCTCGTTCAGCGCCACGATGCGCCGCGCGTGATGCAGCAGCCGCGCACCGGCCGGGGTCGGCTCGACGCCGCGCTTGCTGCGCACGAACAGCGGCACGCCTGCCCGCGACTCGAGCTTGCGCACCTGCTCGCTGACCGTCGACTGCGACAGATGCAGCAGCGGCGCGGCGGCCGTCAGGCTGCCGGCGTCCGCGACGGCCGCGAACGTGCGCAGCTGGTCCAGATCGAAACCACGCATCGAACCCTCCATCCATCGGATAACACGATGGATGCTACCACCATTTCCCGCTTTTCCGATTCATCGACGATGCGCACAATGTCCGCTCGACGGCCGCTTGCGGCCTTTTTTCTCTGGACTGCTTCAATGACGGACAACCTTCTTGCCCGCTGCGCGCCCGCCGCCGCCCCGGCGGCCACGCCGCACAATCGCCACGGCTGGGCGCTCGTGGTACTGCTGGTCGGCGCGATCCTGCCGCCGCTCGACTACTTCATCGTCAACCTCGCGCTGCCGGCGATCCGCGACGGCATCGGCGCGCGGCCGGCCGAGCTGCAGCTCGTCGTGTCGGCGTACGCCTGCGCGAACGCGGTCGCGCAGATCACCGGCGGCCGTCTCGGCGACCTGTACGGCCGCAAGCGGATGTTCATGCTCGGCATGGCCGGCTTCGTCGTCGCCTCGACGCTGTGCGGGCTCGCCGACAGCGGCGTCGTGCTGGTCGGCGGTCGCGTGCTGCAGGGTCTGTTCGCGGCGATCCTCGCGCCGCAGGTGCTCGCGACGATCCGCAGCGTGTTCACGCCGCAGGAGCAGGTGCGCGTGATGGGCTTCTACGGCTTCGTGTTCGGGCTCGCGGCGGTGATCGGCCAGCTCGGCGGCGGCGCGCTGATCGACCTGCACCCGTTCGGGCTCGGCTGGCGCGCGATCTTCCTCGTCAATCTGCCGATCGGCGTACTCGCGCTGCTCGGCAGCTGGCGTTTCATCCCGGAAAACCGGCCGCCGCGCGGCCAGCGCATCGACGTGCCGGGCACCGTGCTGCTGTCGCTGTTCCTGCTGATGCTCGTGTACCCGCTCACGCACGGGCGCGACGCCGGCTGGCCCATGTGGATGGTCGCGTGCGCGATCGGCGCGCTACCGGTGCTCGCGGCGCTGCTCGCCGTCGAAGCGCGGCAACTCGCCGCCGGCCGCGATCCGCTGCTCGACCTGCGGCTGTTCCGGCATCCCGTCGTCGCACTCGGTCTCGCGTTAGCGTTCCTGTTCTACATGCTGAGCGCGTTCTTCCTCAGCTACGGCATCTACCTGCAGGGATGCCTGCATTGGTCGCCGCTCGCGTCCGGCGCGGCGATCCTGCCGCTCGGCATCGGCTTTCTGTCGAGCCCGCTGCTGATGCCGCGGCTCGTCGGACGCTTCGGCGGCTATCGCGTGCTCACGCTCGGTTTCGCGATGCTGACGGCAGGCGTCGCCGCAGCGGCCGCGCTGGCCGGCAGCGGCGCGCCCGGAATCGGCTTCTATGCGGGCATCGCCGCGATCGGCATCGGACAGGGCCTCGTGCTGCCGTCCGTCGTGCGGATCGTGCTCGCCGAAGTCGATGCGTCGCGCGCGGGTGTCGCCTCCGGGATGGTCACGGCGGCACTGCAGATCGGTGCGGCCGTCGGCGCCGCGACGCTCGGCGGCATGTTCTTCGCACAGCTCGGCGCGACGCCGGGCCCGCTCGACTACGTGCGCGGGTTCCGCACGTCGATGTTTGCGCTGAGCGCGATCCTCGCCGTGTGCGTCGTGCTGTCGGCAGCGCTCGGGCCAATCCACCGACGGCTGCATGCCGCGGCCGCGTAGGTGCGCGACTGGCGCGGCCGATGCGTCAACGATGCGATTCGGGTTTCGCGTGCCGTGCTTCCCATGCGGCGAGCGCGGCGCGATATTCGTCCATCGCCTCGTAGTACAGGTCGAAGATGCACGGCGAACAACCGCTGTTGCAGCACTCTTCGAGTTCGGGCTGGCGCGGCGGCGTGGGACGCGGATCGTCGGTCGACGAATCCGGAGAGACAGCGTTTGACAAGGTGCGACTCGAATGGCGGGAAAAGACAAGTATAAGCGCGTGGCGAGCGACGCGCGGCGCCGTTTGCGTCGATTGCCGTCGGCGCGATTGCCGTGCATCGCGCTGTTCCCGCATCCTCAATGACTTCGCACTGGAAAAATCTTCCGATTTATTGGCGACCATTCACGTCCGACGCGTACCGCCCGCGTCTCTGGCGAATTGGCCGCCTATGCCGGCTTATTGCGATACTTCGCGCAACGACGTTAAAAATCCGCATTGGCGAATAGCCGCCGCAGGCAATCGAGCGCGTTGTAATCCATACAAAAAATCGATATGCGCTTGCAAATGCGTGCGCAACGATTTTCCTTGCCTCAGCCCCGGTTCACGGCCTTTTTGCAGAAGATGCGGGCTTTTCCGCTGGCTCGCAAACCTTGCACGGTTTATGCAGACATCTCGCGTCGCATGCAATTGATGCTCGCAGGCGAGCCGACACGGGAATTCATCGATTCTGGCGACCTCAATGGATGGCATAATTTGCGCGCCGCGAATCGACGCGGCCGACAACAATGGAGATGACTCTATGCCGACGAAAAATTACAGGGACCTGAAGGAGCAGCTTGCAAAATTGCAAAAAGAAGCGGAAGCCGCGCGCATTGCAGAAATGGAAGCCGTGATCGCGGAGATCCGCGAAAAGGTCGCCGAGTACGGCATTACGTCGGAGCAGATTTTCGGACGGCAGCGCGCCGGCAGAACCAAGGCCGCCACGCCGTCCGCGCCGAAGTACCGCAACCCGAAGACGGGAGAAACATGGACCGGGCGCGGCCGCGCACCGGGCTGGATCAAGGACGTGAAGAATCGCGATCGCTTCCTGATCCAGGAATGAGGTGCCGCGCAGGCGGCGCGCACCGGCGTGCCGCCGAGCGCGCAATCGTTACAGGACGCGCCCGCCGACCGGAATCGAGGCGCCCGAGATCGCCTGCGCTTCCGGCGACAGCAGAAATCCGATCGTCGCCGCGATCTGCTGCGGTTGCACCCAGCGCGTGAAATCGGCGTCGGGCATGTCGCTGCGATTCGACGGCGTGTCGATGATGCTCGGCAGGACCGCGTTCACCGTGATGCCGCGATCGAGCAGCTCGGCCGCCAGCGCCTCGGTGAACCGGGCGACGCCGGCCTTCGCGGCGGCATAGGCGCCCATGCCGGTGCCCGCCTTCGATGCCGCGCCCGCGCCGATATTGACGATGCGGCCGGCGGCGCTCTGCAGCAGATACGGCAGCGCGGCCTTCGACGCATTCAGCGCCGTTTTCACGTTCAGCGCGTACATGCGGTCCCAGGTGTCGACATCGCCGTCCGCGATCGTTTGCCACACGAATGCGCCCGCGATGTTGAGCAGCGCGTCGACCCCGCCGAACTGGCGATGCACGGCGTCGAGCGCGCGCACGGCGGCCTGCGGATCGACGAGATCGATGCCGCCGAGCCGCAGCGCGGTGGCCGGCACGTCGGGCAGCGCGTTCGCGTCGGGCGCGGCGCCGCGGCCGATCAGCGCGACGCGGGCGCCTCGTGCGCCGAGCCATGCCGCCGTCGCGACGCCGAGATGGCCGAAGCCGCCGGTAATCGCGACGACTTTTCCGTTGATGTGTTGCTCCATCGAATTGCTCTCCGTGATTGATCGGGTTCGCGTGCGGCGCGCGTATGCGGTGCGCGGGGGGCGGCGTAGGACGACGGACGGGTCACGCTGGATGTGACCTCGGCGGCCGACGCCGTCACGGCGCACGGCCGGTGTGCCGAACTACCGACCTGTCGAACCGCCAACCCGCGGAGCTGCCGAGCTGTCTATCTGCCGACGTGCCGATCTGCGACCGCCAACTCGCCGAGCTGTCGACCTGCCGCGCTGTGACTTGCCGACCTGCCGACCTGCCGACCTGCCGACCTGCGGATAGCGTACCGCGACTCGCGCGCTGCGTGCGCCGCACGACGCACGCGCGGCTCTTGCACGCGTTGCCGAGATGCGAACCGGACCGGAGCATCGCGAAACGCGCGCTCGCCGTCAACCCGCCGATGCACTGAATCGCCGAATGCGCACCGATCGCGGCCCATCCGGGCTGCCGCATAACGGCGTTGCCGGCACGGCAGTGCGTTCGACGCGAATCGCGCGTCGTCGCGCACACGGCCATGCACTGACCGAAAATCAGGACGGTCCTCGTCGCTCGGGCTTCGACACGGCGCCCGCGTCGACCTGTCCGCACCGCACCCGAACCCTCGCCGCGCGTCGCGCGGCGAAACGCGCCCTGGCGCTATGTCGCATCGAGTACGGCGCCGCTTTCCGGCAGCGTCGCACCGCCGTCGACGACGATCGTCTGCCCGGTAACGTACGCGGCATCGGCCGACGCGAGATAAAGCATCGTGTTCGCAATATCGTCCGGCTCGCCCATTCTCGCGAGCGGAATGTCGCGCGCGATGCGCGCCGCAACCGATGCATCGCCGAGATTGCCCGCGGCCGACGTGCGGATCATCCCCGGCTCGACGCCGTTGACCGTCACGTTGCGGCGCGCCAGCTCGAGCGCTGCCGCACGAATGAAGCCGTTCACGCCGGCCTTCGATGCCGCGTAGTGCGCGAGCCCGGGAAACGCGACGCGTGGCCCCGTCACCGACGACGTCACGAGCAGCCGCCCGCCTCCTGCACGTTCGAATGCGGGCAGTGCCGCCTGCGCGAGCCAGAACAGTGCCGACAGGTTGACCGACAGTGTGCGTTCGAGCGTCTGCACGTCGATGTCGACGAACGGCGTCAGCGGAAAATACGCGGCATTGTGGACGACGACGTCGAGCCGTCCGCCGTCGCGCTCCACCGCGCGAACGAGTGCACAAAGCTCGTCGCGGTTTCCCGCATCGACGCGGTACGCGCGTGCGGCGCCGCCTGCGCGCGCGATCGCATCGACCTGCGCGACGGCGGCGGCTTCGTCGAGATCCGCGAGCGCGACGAACGCGTCGGATTCCGCGAAGCGTCGCGCGATCGCGGCGCCGATGCCGTGCGCCGCGCCCGTCACGAGCACGACGCGGCCGGTGAAGTCGGCGCGCACGCGGCCGCTACCGAGCGCGGCCGTCATCGCTGCACACCGTCGAGCGGATGCACGGTTTCGTTCAGCACCTGCGCATGCGCACCGACGGGGAAGTTCGACAGCGTGCCGAAGTCGTCTTGCGCGTAGCCGAAGATCTTGCCGTCGGTCTTGTGCTGCGCGAGATCGATCAGCACGACGCCGAGCGTCGGCACCACTTTCTCGCGCCACACGAACAGATAGAGCGCCTCGGCGATCCGGAAGTAATGGCAGCGGTCGACGTCGGCGAGCCCGCTTTCGACGCCCTGCAGGCACTGCCACGCATAGAAGTGCTCGTTCAGATAGATGTGCTCGTAGCATTCGGTAGGACTGTAGCGATACATCGTGCGCTTACCGATCAGCTCGCGCGTCGGCGCATGCAGCGGCCCGGGCTGCGCGTGGCCCGCTATCGTGCCGTGCCGGAACGCGACGTCGACGCCGGTCAGCGGTCGGCCGAGCATGACGCGCGTGAAGGCGTCGACGCGCGTGTCGGCCTCGGTCGGCAAGGTGCCGACGACCGACGTCCACACGCCGCGGTCGAGATCGATCACGAGGCTGATCGACGTTGCGCGGGCGCGCGAATCGACGTAGTCGACGAACAGCAGCCCGTCGCGCAGCCGCGTCACGCGGCAGGGCTCGAAGCCGCCGTCGCCGCTCGCCGCATCGCGCCAGCGCACGACACCCGGCTCGAACGCATAGACACGCGATTCGCCGTCGGCCGTGTCGAGCGTCAGCGTGCGCCCGGCCAGCGTGTCGACCGGCGCGAGAATGTTGGCCTCGGGCGCAAAACCGTCGGCGAGCGCGCCGACCTGAATGAATACCGGATCCTGTCGTTCCATCTGCCGTCTCCCATGCAGCTTCAGACCCGGCGGGCCGTCTACGCTGCTCACGCACATCGTGCCGGCTGTGCACGCCGTGCGGTATCGGCCAAACGGATGAAGCGCGCGCGGCGCCGGAACGCGCTAAAGTGCACGACATCTGCGCCGCGGCCGGCGCGAGGAGTACCCATGCATCGTGTCACCCATTACCGGCGAAGCTGCGACGGAATCGAAGCGATCAGCCTCGAGTCCGACCGCACGTTCCCGCGCCATGCACACGACGAGTTCGGCGTCGGCGTGATCGTCAGCGGCGCGCACCGGTCCTGGAGCGGCCGCGGGCAAGTCGACGCGCGCGCCGGCGACGCGATCATGGTGAATCCGGGCGAGATGCACGACGGCATGCCGATCGGCACGCGAGCGGCGCGGCGCTGGCGAATGCTGTATCTCGCGCCGTCGCTGGTTGCCGGCATCGCGGCGGAGGAAGGGCTCGGCGGCATCGAACTCGCGCATCCGGCGGTGCGCGACGCGCGGCTCGCCGCGGCGGTGGTGCAGCTGCATGCACGTATCGTCGAATCCGCCGACGCGCCGCTGGCTCGCGACGAAGCGATCGTGACGGTCGTCGCACATCTGCTGGCGCGTCATGCGAACCGCACGCTGCCGAGCGCCGGCGTCGCGCCGGCCGTGCGAGCGGCGCGCGAGCGGCTCGACGCGGCGCCTGCTGAGCCCGTGTCGCTCGCCGAACTCGCGACGCTCAGCGGCGTCAGCCGCTTTCAGCTCCTGCGCGGTTTCGCGCGCGAACTCGGCATTACGCCGCATGCCTATCTGCTTCAGTCGCGCACGCGGCTCGCCCGTGCGCTGCTCGCGAGCGGCCGCCCGATCGCGGAGGCGGCGGCCGAGGCCGGCTTTGCGGACCAGAGCCATCTGACGCGCGCATTCGGGCGACAGTTCGGCATTACGCCGGGGCGGTTCGCGCAGGCGGTGTGATCGGCCGCACGGCGTCAACGTGCAGGACGTCGGCCGCGCAACAGGCCGCTACACGTTGAGGATTGCGCGATCGACAGTCATGCGCTTTGCCGTCGACGTGGCCGATGCAAGCCGACGCGTGCGACGGCACGACGGCCCCGCGCGGGTCAGAGGATCGCGACGGCCAGCATCGCGCGGCATCTGGCCAGCTGCATCGCAACCGCATTGCCACCACATCGGCACCGGTTGGCTTCTGCTTGGCTTCCGCTGGCCCTTGCTTGGCCCTTGCTTGGCCCTTTGCTTGGCCTTTGCTTGGCTCTTGCTTGGCTTTGCTTGGCCTTGCTTGGCCTTGCTTGGCC
>NZ_KV786687.1:2160-25597 GCF_001806955.1 Burkholderia sp. HMSC10F09 | reverse complement strand
TTGCTTGGCCTTGCTTGGCCTTGCTTGGCCGCTGCATCGCCGCTTCATCGCCTCTGCGTCCCCTCCGCATCGCCTCCGCATAGCCGCCCCATCGCCACCGCATCGCGCCCACATCACCGCTCCTTCACCGCTGCAATTTCGTTCAAGACGCCGCACCGCGCCACACGCGACGATGCGGCCCATGAAGACACGACTGATCGGCTATCTCTATCTCGCCGCCGCAATGGCAGGCGTCGGCAGCACCGTCATCGCGAGCCGCGTGGCGGCCGGCGGCCTTCCGCCGTTCGCGGCGACCGCGCTGCGTTTCCTGATCGCGACGCCGTTGCTGATCGCGCTGATGCGCATGCGGCGGCTTCGCTGGACGCGGCCGTCCACGCGCGATGCCGTGCTGCTCGTGATCCAGGCGGCCGCCGGCGGCGTCGGCTATACGGTGCTGCTGATCTGCGGCACGAAGCTCGCGTCGCCGATCGACGCAGGCGTGATGTTGGGCACGCTGCCCGCGATGTCGACGCTGATCGCGGCCGTCGTACTGCGCGAGCGGCAGACGCGGCGCGACTGGGTCGCCGCGGCGCTTGCCACGTCGGGCGTGCTGTTCGTCACGTTCGCACCCGGCCATGCGATGCCGTCGCTGCGCGCGCTCGTCGGCGATGCGCTCGTGCTCGCCGCGGTCGCGTGCGAAGCGGTGTTCATTCTGCTGAACCGGCGGCTGACCGCACCGCTGCCGCCGCTGACGCTGTCCGCCGCGATGTCGGCGCTCGGCTTCGTGCTCGCGCTGATACCGGCCGCGTTCGAATGGCGGGCCGTCGTGTCGGGCTGGACGTTTGGCGCAGTGTCGGCGATCGCCTATTACGCACTGGTGCCGACCGTACTCGGCTACGTATGCTGGTATGCGGGCTCGGCGCGCACGAGCGGCACCGAGGCCGCGCTGTTCACGGCGATCGCGCCGGTGTCGGCCGTGCTGTTCGCGGTCGTGCTGTTCGGCGACGCATTGACCGCGACGCGCGTCGCCGGCATCGCGCTCGTCGTGGCGGGCGTGCTGGTCGGCGCGACGCGGCGGCGCGATTCGTCGACGAACGCGGACGCTCAGTGCCATGCCGACCCCGCGCCGCCAGCGCGCGCCGCCGCGGAATGACGCGCCGTCGCCCTGCACGAAGCACGCGACGCTGCGGTGCTCGCGCGTCGCGCGATGCGGCGGTGCGCCGATGCGCGTTCACCACGACTGTAGGAATGTTTCCGCGCGCCGCAAAACCGTTGCGTCGCCTCGCGCGAGGTGCAATATTCGCGTGGCCGGGCCTTTTGACCACTGTCGACAACCATCCGTCACGCAATGAACAAGAAGGAAGCGAAAGCAAAAATCGCGGCGCTGCTCGCCGGGGGAACGAGGAAAGCCGAGGTGCTCGCGAACCTGTCCGGGCACGGTCTCAAGGATCGCGTGCTCGCCCGGCTGATTGCATCACGGCCCGATCCGGAACGATGCCGACGCAACAAGGTGCACGTCCGGATCCTGATCGGCATCGCGGTCGTGCAGTTGCTGATCAGTCTCGATATCGCCTATTTCCTGTTCGAAGTCGCCGGCCGGCTCGGCTCGTCGCGCGCGAGCGGCCAGGGCGTCACGCTGCTCTTTGTCGCGCTGACCGTGCCGCTGGCGCTGCTGTTCATCTGGGGATTCGCGACACACCGCGTCGGCGCGTATCACGCGTTCATCACGCTATCGCTGCTGCAGTTGCCGAAGACCATCGCGGACCTGACGCACGATCCGTCGACCGCGCTGCCGACCCTCGCGGTCACGGCCGTGCTGATCGGCTACGTATGGTTCGTCCGCAACCGGATGTTCCCCGACTACGGCTGGTTCACGCCGCGCAAGGTCGACGGCCGCTATGCGTTCGTCGATCGCGCGTCGTAACGGCGCCGCGCATTTCGTACGCACAAGCAAAAGCGCCGTGCCGCCCGCGATCGCGGGACGGCACGGCGCTTTTGCGTTCGACGGGCAGCCGGCTTACTTCGCCTTTTCGGCCGTGTTGCTGATTGCCTGACCGCCCTTCGAAATGTCCTCGCCCACGCCGGCGACCGTGTTGCAGCCGGCCATTGCGGCAGTCATCACCAGCAGCATCGCAGCAATCGTACGCGTCATTCTCGTTCTCCTTGTAATCAGTGCACCCGAGCGGGCAAACGGTTGGCGGCATGGCGCCCTGCACGATGCAGGACACGGGGCCTGACCTGATTATACGGAGCCGTCCGCCGCACGCCAGTACGAACGCGCACCGTATCGTGCGCGCGACACGGTCCGGCGCGAGATTTTCCTTGACTTCGGCTCATGCGCGACTAATATACGCACCGCGTATATTTTTCATCAGGTGCCGCCGATGCCCGTTCCTCAGCAAGCCTTCCTCCGCGACGCGATGCGCCGCCTCAACATGACGCGCGAAGCGTTCGCGAACCGTATCGGCGTGAGCCGCCGTGCGCTTGATACGTGGCTGCTACCCGACGATTCGCAGGAGTCGCGCGGCATGCCGGAAATCGTCGAGCGGTTCGTGTCGGAGATCGTCGAGCGCGCGGCGCCGGAAGGCGAAATCTATACGCAACGCGTAGATAACCAGGGGCTCGCGAAGCAGTTCCTGTTCGAAGGCAAGCCGCAACTACTATCGGTCGACCAGTTCTCGCGCGAGTCGGTCGAGGCGCTGTTCCGCGTCGCCGACGTCATGCAGCCTATCGCGCGCCGCCACAAGATTTCGCGCGTGCTCGAAGGCGCGGTGCTCGGCAACCTGTTCTTCGAAGCCAGCACGCGCACGCGCGTGTCGTTCGGCGCGGCGTTCTGCCGGCTCGGCGGCTCCGTCTGCGATACGACCGGGTTCACGTTCTCGTCGATGGCGAAAGGCGAGTCGATCTACGACACGAGCCGCGTGATGGCCGGCTACGTCGACGCGCTCGTGATCCGCCATCCGGAGAAAGGCTCGGTCGCCGAATTCGCGCGCGCGACCAATCTGCCGGTGATCAACGGCGGCGACGGCCCGGGCGAGCATCCGAGCCAGGCGCTGCTCGATCTCTATACGATCCAGCGCGAGTTCTCGCGGCTCGGCAAGATCGTCGACGGCGCGCACATCGCGCTCGTCGGCGACCTCAAATACGGCCGCACCGTGCATTCGCTCGTCAAGCTGCTCGCGCTCTACCGCGGGCTCAAGTTCACGCTGGTGTCGCCGCCGACGCTCGAAATGCCCGCCTACATCATCGATCAGATCGCGACAAACGGGCACGTGATCGAGCAGACGAACGACCTCGCGGCGGGGCTGCGCGGCGCCGACGTCGTCTATGCGACGCGAATCCAGAAGGAGCGCTTCACCGACGAATCGTTCGAAGGCTATACGCCCGATTTTCAGATCAATCAGGCGCTCGTCGACACGGTCTGCAAACCCGACACGCTGATCATGCATCCGCTGCCGCGCGACAGCCGGCCCGGCGCGAACGATCTCTCGACGGACCTGAACCGCGATCCGCGTCTCGCGATCTTCCGGCAGACCGACAACGGCATTCCGGTGCGCATGGCGATCTTTGCGGTGCTGCTCGGCGTCGAAAACCTCGTCCAGCATTCGATGCGCGACGCGACGTGGCGACCGCCGGCATACCTGGGACCGGAGGATGCCGTGTTTCACGGGATCGACTGATATCCGGGGAATCGTCCGGCCGGGACGCGATTGCGTCGGGCCGGCGTGCCGCGCACCGCATCGTGAACAGCGCGCCGGGCCACCCGGCGCGCTGTTTTCATTTCGACGCGATACCTTGACGCACTGGCGCGCCCTATGAGGCCCACGGATCGATCACGCGCAGGCCCGCGGCCTCGAACGGCGCGACGTCGCGCGTCGCGACGATCAGGCCGTTCGCCTCGGCCGTCGCGGCAATGTAGCCGTCGGCCGGCGCGATCGCGTTGCCGACGGCACGGGCGTGCGCACGAATGCGCGCATAGGCTTTGCCCGCGGCATCGTCGAACGGCAGGATCCGGCCGCGAAACACCGGCACGACACGATGCTCGATGCTTTGCTCGAGCCAGTCCCGCCGGCGCCCTTCCGGCAGCGCCGCGACACCGAAGCGCATTTCGGCGAGGCTGATCGCGGCCAGGAACAGCGTCTCGACGTTCTGCGCGTCGAGCCATTCGATCACGGCCGCGCTCGGCTCGCGCCGCAGCGGTTCGGAAATGACGTTCGTATCGACAAGGATCATTCGAAGCTCATCGGATCGGTTGGCGTCTTGTCACGCTGGATGTCGAGATCGACACCGCCTGCCTCCCGCCCGATTTCCGCCAGCAAGGTTCCCAGCTTCACGCGCCCTTCCGACAACACGGCCTGCTCGAGGATGTCGCGCACCTCTGCCTCGGTACTGCGCCCGTGCAGCGCCGCGCGGACCCGAAGGGCGCGATGCTGTCGCGATGGATAGCATCACGTCCGAATACTCTAGCCCGCGCGGCCGCACCATCCCAGTCGGCCGTTTGGCCGCCATCCGTCGCCCACGATTGCTACAACGCACGTTTTCCTTACAAACGAGAACAAGAACGCTTCTCATTTAATAGAAAATTACATAGAATGCGCGCTGAAAAGAATTCGTAATAATTCCCGGCGGCATGCAGGATCCTGCAGCACTTCGCCTCCGGGGCACACAGCGAGGTCGAAGCGCATCATGAAGTCCCGTTCCGACGAGTCGAAGCTCGGAAAATTCACCACCCTGTGCAGCGTGCTCGCCGCCAGTCCCGCATTCGCCGCCGACGGCGCCCCGCCGCCCGCGCCGGCAGACGCGGAAGGCCATCTCGCGCCGATCGAGATCAAGGGCCGTGCCGAGCACAGCTACAAGGCCGATTTTTCCGCGTCGGCCAAATTCACCGCGCCGCTCGTCGACACGCCGAAATCGGTCACCGTGATTCCGCAGGAGTTGATTCAGACCAGCGGCGCGTCGACGCTGACCGAAGCACTGCGCACCGTGCCCGGCATCACGTTCGGCGCCGGCGAAGGCGGCAACCCGCTCGGCGACCGCCCGTTCATCCGCGGCTACGACACGCAGGGCAGCATGTTCGTCGACGGCATGCGCGACACCGGCGCGACCACGCGCGAAATCTTCAACACCGAACGCGTCGAGATCACGAAAGGCTCGGACGGCGCATACGGCGGGCGCGGCGGCGCGGGCGGCAGCATCAACCTGATCACGAAGGCGCCGCACCTCGGCACGACGGCCGCCGCGAGCGCCGGGCTCGGCACCGATCGCTACCGTCGCTTCACCGCCGACGGCAACTGGCAGTTCGCCGATCATGCGGCGTTCCGGCTGAACCTGATGAGCCACAACAACGACGTGGCGGGCCGCGACGCCGTGAACAACGAACGCTGGGGCGTCGCACCGTCGATCGCGTTCGGCCTCGGCACGCCGACGCGCGTGACCGCGAGCTACTACCATCTGTCGACGGACGACCTGCCCGACAGCGGCATTCCGTACTTCTACACGACGACGAACAAGCCCGCGAACGTCGACACGATCTATCCGGCGCCGGTCGACCGCCACAACTTCTACGGCCTGATCGACCGCGACTTCCGCAAGACGACGTCGGACATCAGCACGCTGCGCATCGAGCACGACATCACGCCGGCGCTGACCGTGCGCAACACGACGCGCTACACCGAATCGACGCAGGACTACATCTGGACGCAGCCCGACGACAGCCAGGGCAACGTGATCAACGGCAAGGTCTGGCGCCGCAACAACAACCGCAACAGTTCGATCAACAGCATCGCGAACCAGACCGAGCTGTTCGGCGACTTTCGCACCGGCCCGTTCAAGCACAGCTTCACGACCGGCATCGAGCTGTCGCGCGAATGGGGCAAGCGCGACACGTACAAGGTCGCGACCGGCACCGGCGCGATCTGCAACAACGGCATCGGCGCACCGTCCGGCTACAACTGCACGAGCCTGTGGTCGCCGAACCCGGCCGATCCGTGGGCCGGTTCGATCTCGCGCAACAACGACTATGCGCATGCGCGCACCACGACGAAGTCGATCTACGGCTTCGACACGATCGAGCTGACGCCGCGCTGGCAGCTCAATGCCGGCGTGCGCGTCGACGATTATTCGACGCGCTTCACCGATACGAAGGCGAACGGCGGCAAGACCTACACGCGCGACGACACGCTGTTCAACTGGCAGCTCGGCGCGGTGTTCAAGCCCGCGCAGAACGGCAGCATCTATGCGTCGTACGCGACGTCGTCGACGCCGGCCGGGATGCTGCTCGGCGAAGGCAGCGAGACGCAATCGCTCACGCCGGGCCGCGGCGGCGTCGGTTCGAACGCCGATCAGCTGTCGCCCGAGAAGAACCGCAGCATCGAGGTCGGCACGAAGTGGAACGTGCTGAACGACAAGCTGTCGCTGACGGCCGCGCTGTTCCAGATCGACACGACGAACGCGCGCGTGACGCTGCCGAACAACCAGTACGCGATGGTGGGCAACAAGCGCGTGCAGGGCCTCGAGCTCGGCGTCGCGGGCCAGCTCACGAAACAGTGGCAGGTGTTCGGCGGCTACACGTACATGAAGAGCGAACTGCGCGACAACGGCAAGGACACCGCGAACAACGGCCATCGCTTCCCGAATACGCCGAAGCACAGCTTCACGATGTGGACGAACTACGACGTCACGCCGAAGTTCACGGTCGGCGGCGGCGCGTTCTACATGTCGGAAGTGTTCGGCGATCCGGCTAACCTGCGCGCGGTGCCGTCGTACTGGCGCTTCGATGCGATGGCGCAGTACCGCATCAACAAGAAGCTCGACCTGCAGCTGAACGTGAACAACCTGTTCAACCGCACGTACTTCGATCAGGCGTATCCGGCGCACTACGCGTCGATCGCGCCGGGCCGCTCCGCGTTCGTCACGCTGAACGCGCGCTACTGATCGATGGAAGCCGTATCGCTGAAGGCGCTCGCGTCGGTCTCGCCGCGCGAGTTCGCCGAGATTCTGGCCGGCCCGCCCGAGCGCGCGGCCGCGTGGGTCGCGGCGGCCGCCGACAACGGCATCGTCGAGGCGCAGGCCGTCTACGGGCAGTACCTGCTCGACGGCCGCGGCGTGCCGCGCGATCCGGCCGCCGCGTTCCGCTGGTTCGCGCACGCGGCGCGGGCCGGTCATCCGATGGCGATGAACATGCTCGGGCGCTGCTACGAATTCGGCTGGGGCACGGCCGCGTGCGCGCCCGTTGCCGTGTACTGGTATCGCCTCGCCGCGCAAGCGGGACTCGACTGGGGCATGTACAACTACGCGACCGCGCTCGCGCTCGGCAACGGCATCGACGAGAACCGCGCGGAAGCGCTCGACTGGTTCCGGCGCGCGGCCGCGCTCGGACACGCGAAATCGATCAATTTGATCGGCGGCTTCTATGAAGACGGCTGGGTCGTCGACGTCGACCGCGACGCCGCGTTCGACCACTATCGCCGCGCCGCCGAAGCAGGCGATTTTCGCGGGCAATTCAACTATGCGCGGCTGCTCGGCGAGCGCGGGCGCATCGACGAAGCGCTCGCGTGGCTCGCCCGCGTGCCCGCCACCGCCACGCCCGCGTTCGTCGCGAAGATGCGCGCCTATCTCGCGTCGTCGCCGCTCGACGCATTTCGCGCGGCAGCCATGCAGCTGTCGTCGCACGACATGGAGTCCGCCACATGATGCTGCACGTTCCGGGCGTGCTGACCCAAGCGCAGGTTGCACGCTGTCGAGAGATGCTCGATGCGGCCGAATGGATCGACGGCAATGCGACGTCGGGTGCGCAGTCCGCGCTCGCGAAGCGCAACCGGCAGCTGCCCGAAGGCTCGCCGGTCGCGCGCGCGGTCGGCGATGCGATTCAGGACGCGCTCGCGCGCCATCCGCTGTTCTTTTCCGCTGCGCTGCCGCTGAAGGTGTTTCCGCCGCTGTTCAATCGCTATGCGGGCGGCGACGCGTTCGGCACGCACGTCGACAATGCGATCCGGCTGTTGCGCGGCACCGATTTCCGCGTGCGCAGCGATCTGTCGGCCACACTGTTTCTCGCAGAGCCCGACACGTACGACGGCGGCGAGCTCTGCGTGGAAGACACGTACGGCGTGCATCGCGCGAAGCTGCCGGCCGGCGATCTCGTGCTGTATCCGGCGTCGAGCCTGCATCACGTGACACCCGTGACGCGCGGCGAGCGTATCGCGTCGTTCTTCTGGATTCAGAGCATGGTCCGCGACGACGGCGACCGCACGCTGCTGTTCCAGCTCGACACGCAGATTCAGACGCTGTCCGCCGAAAAAGGCGCGAAGGATCCGACGGTGATCGCACTGACCGGCATCTATCACAATCTGTTGCGCAAGTGGGCCGACGCCTAGCGCGGCGCAGCGCTCACTCGCCCGGTTTGCGGCCCGTCGTATTACCCTGCCTCCACTGCGCCTTGCCGGCTTCCGACAGTTCGCCGCTGCTATGTGTCGCGTCGGGCATCGTGCCCGGCACGGCCATGTCGCCGCCCGGCTGCTCTTGCGCGGCGACGGGCTTGCCCTTGCGCGCCGCGACGCGTTCGTCCTGAGACTTCCCGGCGTAATCTTCCATTCGATCTCTCCATGAAGGGTCCGGTCGTCACGCAACGGCCGCGGCGTTCAATAACGCGATCCGGTTGCGTCGACGATGCTGACAACGCACGCAGCAGCGATGCCGCGTGCCGACAATGATTCGTGCCGAGAGCGTACGGCGGGCATCCGCGGCAAGCGGCGTGTGTCCCTTTCGCGATGCGCGCCGGCACGTCGCGCACGCGGATCGCGCCCTTTCGAGAACACGAACTCGAACACAAACACGCGTACGCTCGCGCGCACACCTGCACGTTTCCGATCACGGCCTACGGTGTCGAGCATCGCCCATACCCACAGTGCCGCGATGCCGGCGTGGTCGGACGGTCACCCGATTCCCGCGCAAAACGCGTATCGGAACGCCGACCGATGCAAATTCTGCAATACGAAATGTAATGAGGGCGGCACGCGATCATGCGTTTCCCTTGTTCCGCTTCACCTGGATTCACGTACACGGTCGATTCACGTCGCGCATGCAGATTCGCCCGTCGGCTTCGACATCGCCGCTCGGCGGCACGCGCGATGCTCTATCCGTTCCGCGTCCATCGACGCGCTCAACCACTGGAGAAGGATCATGGCGAATCAGGAACACCAGCACAGCGAGCGGAAAGAACGCAGCGAGCATCACGAAAAGGAGCGCAACGAGAAACAGGAGAATCGTAACGAGAAGCGCAGCGAAAACCGTCAGGAAGAACAGCGTCGCAACGAAAAGAAGTGACGTAATGCGGTCGCCGCTAGAACAGCAACAAGCCCCCCGCGCGCTGCGGGGGGCGACTCGCCCGTCGGGCCCACTTCGCCGGAGATCACGACCATGCCGCAACCATTCGAGCCCGACGATCTCTATCTCTACCGCGACATCGTCGATTTGCAGTGCCGCTTCGAGGGCGATCTGGCCGTCTGCGAACTGTCGACGCCCGATCGCGATGCCGACGCCTACCGCAGCGCGCTATGGCTCGTTGATATCGACGGCGGCCGGCCGCCTCGACAACTCACGTTCGGCAACGCCGATTCGCATCCGCGCTGGTGTCCCGGCGAACAGGCGCTGGCATTCCTGTCGGACCGCGGCAGCGGCCGCCAGATCCACGCGATCCGGACCGACGGCGGCGAAGCGCGACGCGTAACCGATCTGCCGTCGGGCGTGATGTCGTTCGAATGGTCGCCGGACGGCAAGCAGCTGCTCGCGTTGTGCACGATCGCGGCGGACCCCGAGCAACGCGGCAACACGCACGGCGATAGCGACGAAGCCGCCGACCGCCCGGCCGACGCGCCGCGCGTCGTATGGCGGCTGCCTTACAAGCTCGATGGCGTCGGCTACACGCTCGACACCGAGATCCACCTCCATACGATCGACGCGCAAACCGGCGCATCGCGCCGGCTGACGCGAGGATCGTTCGAAGTGAGCGAGGCCGACTGGTCTCCCGACGGCCAACGCATCGCGTTCACGCGCACGCGCGACGGACGCTTCGCGCATCGCACGGACGTGTGGGTCGTCGACGCGGACGGCGGCAATGCGCGGCAGCTGACGTCGACGATCGCATCGGCCGCCTTTCCGCGCTGGTCGCCCGACGGCCGCTTCATCGCGCTGATCGGCAGCGAACACGACGGCGACGCGCAGATGCGTCTGTGGCTGCACGACGCGCGCACAGGCGACACGCGCGCGCTCGGCGACGACGACATCGAGGTCGTATCGGGCCGCACGGTCTTCTGGTCGCACGATTCCACGCGCCTGTACTTCGTGCTCGCGCACCACGGACGACAGGAAGTCGCGACGATCGCCGTGGCCGACGGCACACTTCAGCGCGTCATAACCGGCGACCGCCAGGTCGGCCACTTCGCACTCGGCGCGAACGGTCTGCTCTACACGTCCGACGACGCGCGCACGCCGGCCGACATCTGGACCGCCGCGCTCGACGGCGGCGACGAGCGACGCCTGACCGACTTCAATCCATGGTGGCGCGACAGGACGATGCCGGACGTCACGATGCGCCGGTTCGACGTGCCTGATGAACGCGGCGGCACCGAACGTGTTGACGGATGGTGGCTGACCGCGCCCGGCGCGAAAGGTGCGCGGCCGGTTCTCGTCGACGTGCACGGCGGCCCCGCGAGCTACGCGTTGCTGAGCTTCAACTGGCATGTCTACTGGCCGATCCTGATTTCGCGCGGATGGGCGGTGCTCGCGTTGAATCCGGTCGGCTCGAGCAGCTACGGACGCGACTTCAGTTCGCGCGCGCGCAAGAAGTGGGGCAAGTGCGACCTCGATCAGCAGCTCGCGGCCGTCGACGCGCTGCGCAACGAAGGCTGCGCCGACGAACGCGTCGCGATCGCCGGTAAATCGTACGGCGGCTTCCTCGGCGCATGGGCAGTCGGCAATACGACGGCATTTCGCGCGGCGGTCGTCTGCGCGCCGGTCGCCGACATCGAGTCGCACTTCGCGGTATCGGACAGCGGCTACTACTCCGACTGCTACTCGATGTACGGCGAGCTGAGCGTCAAACGCGACGCGATGCGCGACCTGTCGCCGCTCAGCTACGTCGAGCACGTGCGCACGCCGACGCTGATCCTGCAGGGCGAGCGCGACGAACGCTGCCCGGTGTCCCAGGCCGAGGAGCTGTTTACCGGCATCATGAGTGCGACCGCCACGCCGGTCGAACTCGTCACCTATCCGGGCGGCAGCCATCACTTCTTCGAGTCCGGGCGGCCGTCGCATCGCAAGGACATGCTCGAGCGCCTGATCGGCTGGCTCGAAAAATGGATCGACCGGCCGCTGCATACCGACGACGAACACGGCAGCGCCGAGCAGGCGAAAGCGTCCGGTCGAACGACGTCGCGCGCGTCGTAGCGGAAACGCCGATCGCGGAAATCCGCGTTTTCATGCGACGAAACCGTCACGCACGATTGCGCAACCGTGCGACACATTGCGACGGAGGCGTGAGCGCGCATCGGCTATCGACCGCGCACCGCCGATCGAAACGCGCGCCGACATTCTTTCCGCCGGTCACACCCGATCGGTAACATCGGCACTTGCCGATCGTGGCCCGCTCCCGCACAATCGGGCCACCTTCTCCCGCCCCCTCCCGCGATGTCCTATGCGTCACTCGCCACCGGCGTGCTGCTCGCCGGCGGTCTCGGCCAACGTTTCGATCCGAGCGGTCTGCAGAGCAAGCTGCTCGCCCAGCTGCCCGACGGCACGCCGGTCGCGGTGGCCGCCGCGCGGCGCCTTGCGGCGGCGACGGCCGACGTCGTCGCGGTCGTGCGTCCGGGCGCGGAACAACTCGCGATGCTGCTGAACGATGCCGGCTGCCAGGTCGTCTATGCGCCCGACGCGCTGCGCGGCATGGGCGCAAGCCTCGCGGCCGGCGTCCGCGCGTGCGCGGACGCACCCGGCTGGCTCGTCGCGCTCGGCGACATGCCGTGGATCGCGGCATCGACCTACGAAGCACTGACGCGCGCGCTCGACGCCGACGACGCCTCGATCGTCGCGCCGTCCCATCGCGGCGTGCGCGGCCATCCGGTCGGCTTTGCCGCTCACCATTACGATGCACTCGCGGCGCTCGACGGCGATACGGGCGCCCGCGCGCTGTTCAAGACGGCGCCGGTCAGACTTCTGGACGTCGACGATCCGGGCGTCCTGCGCGACGTCGATACGCCCGCCGACCTGCGCTGAGCGCGCGCCGCGGCCCGCCGGGCCGTGCGACGCGCATGCCGGCCTGCAGCGGACACCGGCGGCACGACGCCATGCGCGGCACGCGGCGCGCGCCGACCGCTCGACGAATCGCACTGCAAACGCGCGCGCGATTGCCTATAACGAAGAACGAAGACGAGGCGCGGCCGCCGCGCCGCCGCCGTTACGAATCGCACGAGCGCGCCATGACCGATCACACCACTCCAATGCCCGAGCCTCCGGCGGACCCGAACCGGGATCCGGAAGACGATCCGCTGTCGCCGCCGTCTCCGGGCCATCATCACGACAATCCGCAGCAGCCGGACGGGCCGCCGAGCAAGGATCCCGTTTAGCCGCGCGCGGGTCCAAGCGGTTTTGCGGGCATGGGCGATGCACCGATGTCGCGGCGCCGCACGATCGCGCGCGAGCGCCGCTACCGCGCCGTATAGCCGCCGTCGATCGCGAGCGACACGCCGCTGATCATCGACGCCGCGCCGCTCAACAGAAACAGCACCGGCGCGACGACTTCATCGGGCTGCGCAAACCGCCCGAGCGGAATTGCCGCGAGCATCGGCGCGCTTTTCGCCGGATCGCTCCACGCGAACTGCGCCATCGGCGTCAGCGTCACGGTCGGGTTCACGCTGTTCACGCGGATCCCGTGCGGGCCGAGCTCGATGCAGAGCACCCGTGTGATCGCATCCATCGCGGCCTTCGACGCGCAGTAGCTCAGATGCGCGGGCAGCCCGACGAGCGCGGCCTGACTCGACACGTTGACGATGCTGCCGCCGCGCGCGGAGCCCTGCTCGATCATCCGGCGCGCGACCGCGCGGGCGACGAGCGCGGCGCCGCGCGCATTGACGGCCATCACGCGATCGAAGCTGGCCGCGCCGACGTCGAGCGCCGATTCGAGCGAGGCGACGCCCGCGCAGTTCACGAGCCCGTCGAACGCCGCGAACCGCGCGAGCGCGGCATCGATCGCCTGCTCGTCGCGGCCGACGTCGAGGCGTACCGTGTCGCAGCCCGTTTCGCCGGCGAGCGCCTCGAGCGCCGCCATGTCGCGCGCGGCCGCGACGACCTGCGCGCCCGCCTGGGCGAGCGCCACCGCACAGGCGCGGCCGATCCCGCTCGATGCGCCGGTGACGAGCACGCGCGCACCGCTGAAGTCGAATTGCGTGTTCATGATGCGGATTGCAGCGCGTGCATGATCGGCTTGAGCGCCGGGTACAGCGCCGTGTAGAGCGCGAAGCGCGCCGCATATGCGGCCGCGCGCGCGGGATCGGGACGCGCACGCTCGACGAGCGAGACCCAGCCGCCCTGCGCGTCGTCGTGCGACACGATGCCGACGCCGAACGCGGCGAGCAGCGCCGCGCCCATCGCGGCTTCGACGTCCTGCTCGATGGTCCAGACCGGAAAGCCGCTGACGTCCGCGACGATCTGCATCCACAGGGCCGAATGCGCGGCGCCGCCGACGACGATCAGCTTGTCGTCGAGCGTCGCGGCCCCGCGGCGACCGGCATCGATGTTGTGCCGCAGCGCGAACGCGACGCCTTCGAGCACCGCGCGATACAGGTGCGCGCGCGTATGCGCGAGACTGAGCCCGACGAACGCGCCGCTCGCCTTCGCGTCCCATACCGGGCTGCGCTCGCCCATCAGGTATGGCAGGAACAGCACGCCGTCGGCGCCGGCCGGCACGCGCGCGGCCGCTTCCTCGAGCAGCACGTGCGGATCGCCGTGCGGCAACGCGCGCGCGGCCTCGCACTCCGCGTGGCAGAACTGGTCGCGAAACCACGCAACCGACGCACCGGCCGTGATCGCTCCGCCGAACACGTACAGATCGCGCTGTCCGTCGAACACATGCGGCATGCTGACCAGCCCGTGCCGCGCATCCGCGTGCTGCGTCACGTAACCCCAGCACATGCTGGTGCCGATCATCGCGACATGCTGGCCCGCACGCGTCGCGCCGGCCGCGAACGTCGCGACGGCCGCATCGACGCCGCCCGCGACGAGCGGCGTGCCCGCGCGCAGCCCGAGCCGCTCGGTCCATTGCGACAGCAGCCCGCCGACGATCTCCGTCGACTCGACGAGCCGCTCCGGCATCATCGTCGCCGGAATGCCGAGCATGTCGAGCGCTTCGTCCGACCATTCGCGGCGCGCGATGTCGTACACGCCGCCGATGTTGCCGGCCGAACTGTGGTCGACCGCGATTTCGCCCGTCAGCAGATAGATCACGTACGCGTTCGGCGGCAGGAAGTAGCGCACGTTCGCCCAGACCTCCGGCCGCTGTTCGCGCAGCCACAGCATTTTCGTGAACCCGTAATAGCTGTCGATGCCGTTGCCCGTGATCGCGCGCAGCCGCTCGACGTCGACATCGGCGTTCACGCGCTCGACTTCCGCGGTCGCGCGCCGGTCCATCCAGATCAGGCAGGGATGAATCGGCCGCATGTCGCGGTCGACCGGAATGCCGGAGCCGCCGTAGAGGCTGCTCACGCATACCGCGCGGATCGCATCGGCCCGCACGCCGCGCGTGCGCGCCTCGTCGACGCAGCCCGCGATGCAGTCGAGCACCGCGTCGAACCAGACCTGCGGCCACTGCTCGGCCCACAGCGGCTTCGGCGTATCGGGCCGATAGCCGGCCGCGCGCTGCGCGACGATCGTACCGTGCCGGTCGACGAGCAGCGCCTTGGTGCTCTGCGTGCCGATGTCGACGCCAATCACGTATTCCATGATGCCTCCCGTCATGCGCGCGATCGCTCAGCGCGCGGGCTTCAACAGCACCTTGATCGATTCCGGCGATTTCGCGATGCGGATCGCCTCGTCCCAGTCCTCGAGCGCGAAGCCGTGCGTGACGATGCCCTTCGACGTGACGAGTCCGCGCGCGAGCAGATCGATCGCGATCGGATAGCAGTATGGGCCGAGATGCGCGCCGCGCACGTCGAGTTCCTTGCGATCGCCGATGATCGACCAGTCGACCGTCGCATCCTCGCCGAACACGCTGAACTCGACGAAGCGCCCGAGCTTGCGGATCAGCTCGAGCCCCTGATTCACGCCGACCGGCGCGCCGGTCGTTTCGATATAGACGTCGCAGCCGTAGCCGTCGGTCAGCGCCCGCACGATCTCGCGCGCATCGTCGCGCCGCGGGTTGATCGTCACGTCCGCGCCGTACTGCCGCGCAAGCTCGAGCCGCTCGTCGATCAGGTCGATCACGACGAGCTTCTTCGGCGTCTTCAGATGCGCGACCTGCGTCATCATCAGCCCGAGCGGGCCCGCGCCGGCGATCACGACGACGTCGTCGAGCTGGATATCGCCGCGATTCACGGTATGGATCGCGCACGACAGCGGCTCGATGATCGCCGCGTCCTCGAGCGACACGCCGAGCGGAATCCGGTGCACGATCGCGGTCGGCGGAATGCGCATGTACTCAGCCATTCCGCCGTCGGCCACCTCGCGCTGGAAGCCGAAGATGTTGTGCACCTCGCACATCCAGTACTGGCCCGACTTGCAGTAGCGGCACTTGCCGCACGGCACGATCTGCTCGGCGATCACGCGATCGCCGAGCGCGACGCCGAAGTGCTCGGCCGCGCCGTCGCCGAGCGCTTCGACGTAGCCGAAGAATTCGTGGCCGGGAATCACGGGCGCCTTCACCCACGGGTTCGGGCCGCCCCAGAACATCTTCGCGCCCGTATAGCATTTGCAGTCGCTCGCGCAGATGCCGCACGCGGCGATCCGGATCACGAGTTCGTTCGCGCCCGCGCGCGGCTTTGCGACCTGTTCGACGCGATAGTCCTCGGGGCCGTGGCAGACGACCGCGGTCATCCGCGGCTGGGCTTCGGGTGTCGTCATGAGTTGTCTCGTTTCGGTCAAGGAGAAAGGTTGGAGGGCCGACGAAGCGCCCGCGTCACCGCGAACGTTCGCGGCTGATGTAGATCGCGAGCAGGATGATTCCGCCCTTGATCACGTTCTGCACGTAAGGGTTCACGCCGATCATGTTGAGCCCGTTGTTCAGCACGCCGAGCAGCAGCGCGCCCACCAGCGTGCCGAGGATCGCGCCGCGTCCGCCGGAGATCGACGTGCCGCCCATCACGACCGCGGCGATCGCATCGAGCTCGAAGCCGACGCCTGCGTTCGGTTGTCCGCTCATCAGCCGCCCGGTCAGCACGATCGCCGCGAGCGCGGACGTGACGCCGGCCAGCGTGTAGACGATCAGCTTCACGCGCGCGACGCGCACGCCGGTGAGCCGCGTCGCCTGCTCGTTGCCGCCGATCGCGTACACGTAGCGGCCGAACGGCATGCGCTCGAGCAGCAGCCACGCGATCGCATAGACGACCAGCATGATCAGCACGGGCGCCTGGATGCCGAACACCTTGCCGCTGCCGAAGAACGCGACCCAGTCGGGCAGCCCGTCGATCGGATAGCCGCCCGTATAGATCAGCGCGAGGCCGCGCGCGATGCCCATCGTCGCGAGCGTGACGATGATCGGCGGCATCCCCGCGAACGCGACGAACACGCCGTTCAAAAAGCCGAAACCGAAGCCGACCGCGATCCCGATCGCGAGCGCGGCGACCGCGTTCAACCCCGCGACCATCAGCCCGGCCGCGAGCGTGCCCGACAGCGCCATGACCGAGCCGACCGACAGATCGATCCCGCCCGTCAGGATCACGCAGGTCATCCCGACCGCGATGATCGCGTTGATCGACACCTGGCGCAGCACGTTCTCGAGGTTCGCCGCGGACAGGAAGCTCGGGCTCGCGATCATCATCGCGATGCAGACGACGATCAGCCCGACGAGCGGATAGAACAGCGTCGAGCGCCGCAGCTGCGCCCACTTCGCGCGCGGCGGCGGCAGGGCGTCGGCGGCCGTGCCGGCGAGCGTCGTCGAAGGCGTGGAAGAAGAGGAATCAGGCAGGTTCATGGGTCGCTCCTCGCGTGCCGGCCGTGGCATAGGTCATGACCGTGTCGGGATCGATCTCGTCGCCTTCGAGCGTCGCCTCGATGCGGCCCTGCCGGAACACGGCGACGCGATCGCACATGCCGACGATCTCCGGCAGCTCGGACGAGATCATGATGATGGCGTAGCCGCGCGCGGTCAGTTCGCGCATCAGCCCGTAGATTTCCGCTTTCGCGCCGACGTCGATGCCGCGCGTCGGCTCGTCGAAGATCAGCACCGTCGCGTGATGGTTCAACCAGCGCGCGATCACGACCTTCTGCTGGTTGCCGCCGGACAGCGTCGCGACTTCCGCGTGGATCGACGGCGCCTTCACGCCGACGCGGCGCATCACGTCCTCGGTCGTGCGCGCCTCGCCGCGCCGGTCGATCAGCCAGCGCAGCGACCGGTACTTGCCGAGGTTGTTGAGCGAGATGTTGTCGCGAATCGAGAACGACGTGACGAGCCCTTCCGTCTTGCGGCTTTCCGGCAGGATGCCGATGCCGGCACGCAGCGCATCGGCAGGATCGGCCAGCTTCGCGGGCGCGCCGTGCACGCGCACCGTCTTGCGGTAGGCGCGCGTCGCGCCGATCACCGCGAGTGCGGTTTCGGTGCGGCCCGAGCCGACGAGCCCCGCGAACCCGAGGATCTCGCCCGCGTGCAGCGCGAAGCGGTTCACGGGGCCGCCGCGCTCGAGCTGCAGCGCGTCGACCTCGAGCACCGCCGGCGCGTCGGCGCGTCGCGCGGGCTTCGGCGGAAAGCTGCTCTCGATCCGCCGTCCGACCATCATCCGCACGAGCTGCTCGACGTCGGTGTGCGCAACCTCCGTCGTCGCGACGTACTGGCCGTCGCGCAGCACGGTGATGCGATCGCACACCGCGAAGATCTCGTCGAGGTGATGCGAGATGAAGATCATCGCGACGCCCTGGCGCTTCAGCTCGCGCATGATCGCGAACAGATGCTCGGCCTCGGCCGGCGTCAGCGTCGCGGTCGGCTCGTCGAGAATCAGGATCCGCGCGTCGAGCGACAGCGCCTTGCCGATCTCGACGAACTGTTGCTGCGCGACCGAGAGCGTACGGATCGGCGCATCGAGATCGATCGACACGCCGAGCCGCGCGAAAATGCCGGCCGCCGTGCGACGCATCCGCGCGCGGTCGCGCACGCCCCAGCGGCCGCGCAGCTCGCGGCCCAGAAACAGGTTGTCGACCGCGTCGAGATGCGGGATCAGGCTGAATTCCTGGAACACGATCCCGACACCGGCGGCGACCGCGTCGTGATAGTTCGCAAAATGGCGCTCGACGCCGTCGATTTCGATCGTGCCCGCGTCGGGCTGATGGATCCCGCACAGGATCTTCATCAGCGTCGACTTGCCGGCGCCGTTCTCGCCGAGCAGCGCATGAATCTCGCCGCGCGCGATCTGCAGATCGATGCCGGACAGCGCCTTGACGCCCGGAAAGCTTTTCGTGATCTGGCTGAGCCTCAGTATCGTATCCATCGGCTTCTCCGCGCGAAGGGCGCACGCGCCCCTCGCATCGCGTCGCACGTTCACCAGCTGAAGCCCTTCGCGTTGCCGCGGTCGACGACCTTCACGTCGACCGGAATCGCCTTCGGCACCGTCGCGCCCCACTTGCGCGCGATCGCGATGCCGAGCGCGATGCGCACCTGGTCGGCCGGGAACTGCGCGGTCGTCTCGATGAACTTCGAGTTCGGCTTCTGGATCGCGGCGATGGCCTCCGGTGCACCGTCGACGCTCGTCAGCTTGATGTCCTTGCCGGAACTCTCGATCGCGGCAAGCGCGCCCATCGAACCGCCGTCGTTCACGCTGAAGATGCCCTTCAGCTTCGGATGCGCGGAGATCATGTTCTCGGTCACCGATAGCGCGGTGGCGCGCTCCTGCTTGCCGTTCTGCGTGTCGACGAGCTTCACGTTCGGATATTTCGCGAGCCCGGCCTTGCAGCCGCGCACGCGCTCGAGGATCGGCACGACCGGAATCCCGTCGAGGATCGCGACC
Organism: Burkholderia sp. HMSC10F09; assembly: GCF_001806955.1. Lineage (NCBI taxonomy): Bacteria > Pseudomonadati > Pseudomonadota > Betaproteobacteria > Burkholderiales > Burkholderiaceae > Burkholderia > Burkholderia sp. HMSC10F09. The sequence goes on along the minus strand of NZ_KV786687.1, from coordinate 6,422 downwards.
TCGCCGCTGCCGCCGATCGCTTTCGCGAGGTAGTCGCACGACATCACGCCGGCGTCGTAGTTCTTCGAGCCGACGAACGAATCGACGGGGCCGTTCGCATTCGCGTCGACGGCCACGACGACCGCACCGGCCTTCTTCGCCTGCGTGATCGCGGACTGGATGCCGGTCGAATCGGTCGGATTGACGAGCAGGATGTCGATCTTCTTCTGCAGCATGTCCTCGACGTCGCTGACCTGCTTGGTCACGTCGTGGTGCGCGTCCGTGACGACGACCTGCGCGCCGATCGACGCCGCCGCCTCGTTCAGCGCCTTTTGCATCGTCACGAAGTACGGGTTGTTCAACTCCTGGAAGGTCATGCCGATCCGCAGCGGCGCCGCATGCGCGGCGGCGGGCAGCACGGCCGCGACGGCGAGCGCCGCGACAGCCGCGACGCGAACGGTGCGGCCGAACGGTGAAGCAAACGAGGGTTGCATCATGACGGTGTCTCCTGGGTCTTCGATATCGGCCGGAATCGGCGCGGGCGCGCGTGCTCCGGTCTCGTGCAAAACCGCGACGTCGATTGTTCGCGGACAAGCGAACCCCGCGCGTCGATCGTCGACGCGAACGGTTCGGTAAAACGGCGGAAAAGCGTCAGGCGGGCGCCGGCGCAGCGATCACCCGGGGTGCGCCGCGAAACCGGGCGCGCCCGGCGTGACGACGCGCGGCGGCATCGGATTGCCGGTCGGCGCCGCATGCAGCGCGAGTTCGCGGCTGCGCGCGTTCAGCCGCTGCAGCGCGCGGAATTCGGACGGCGCCATCCCCTTCACCGCGCGGAACTGGCGGTTGAAGTTCGACACGTTGTTGAAGCCGGCCTGGAAGCAGATGTCGGTGATGTTCGCGCGCTCGTCGAGCAGCATCTGGCACGCGGCCTCGATCCGCAGCCGGTTCACGTACTGGACGAACGGCATGCCGGTGTGGCGATGGAACGCGCGCGAGAACGCGCTGACGCTCTGCCCGGTCAGCTGGGCGAGATCGGATTCGCGCAGGTCCGACGCGAGGTTCTTGCCGATATACGACAGCGCGTGGCTCAGGCGCGTCGGCGTCACGTGCGTCTGGTCGTACGCGGGGCTCGCGAGCAGCGTGCGCCCGGCCGCCGCGCAGAGCCGCTCGAGGATCGTCATGAACAGCGCGATGCGGCGCATTCCGCGCGCGCCCAGCAGTTCGTCGAACAGCGGCGCGATCGCGGCGCTCGTCGCCTCGTCGAAGCCGACGCCGCGCCGCGCTTCGTCGAGCAGCGTCTGCGCGTCGCGGCATTCGGGAAACGCGTTCATGCAGCGGTCCACGAACGACTGGTCGAACTGGATCACCAGATTGCGGCGCTCGACGGTTTCGCCTTCGGCCATGTCGCTGACCCAGTTGTGCGGCAGGTTCGGGCCGAGCAGCACGAGATGACCGGGCTCGAAGGAGCCGATGTGATCGCCGACGAAATACTTGCCGCGCGTCGCGACGATCAGGTGCAGTTCGAATTCGGGATGGAAATGCCAGCGGATCGTGCGATACGGATAACCGTGCGACCACACCTTGAACGACTCGTCGCGTCGCACGTCGACCACTTCCAGATCGGGGTGCATCATCTTGGCGTCTCCATTCCCATGTCTCGTCGACCGGCCTGCCGGCAGCGCGTTCGTCTGCCGTCCGTCTCGCGCGGCGCGCCGACCGGTCGCATGGGAAGCAATGTAGGTCGATCGCGCACGCGGCTCCACCAACTTTACGCCCGATTTTCGATACTTTTTTGCGCTTTCGGACCGTAAACGGCGCCGTTGCGCAAATTTGTGCAGCGCGGAACGGCGTGCGCGGGCCGGCGCGCACGGCTCGGCGCGCGCGGCTCAGCGTGAGTGGGCCTGCGTGAGGGCCAAGCCGGAGGCAGCGCGACTCGGGCCGGACGCGCCGACACGGTCCACGCAGAGCGCCGCCGCCGAGCCCGCGCCCGGCCGCCGCCGTTACGCGGCTGCCCGCTCGCGCGCGACGCGCGCCTCGTAGGTCTTCAGATGGTTGTATGCGATCCGCAGCAGCGACAGCGCATCGCCCGCGTCCGGATCGCGGCGCGCGAGCAGATCGCCGATCACGTGGTCGGCCTCGACGCGCGCGCGGTTCTCGATGTCGCGCAGCATCGATGCGGTGAGCGGCGACGGCGTCAGCACCATCTGCTGCATCCGCGCGATCGCGGCCGGCTCCGGCCGATAGCCGTTGTGCGCCGCGATCGCACTGCATTCGTCGAGCATCGTTTCGAGCAGACGGCGGCCGTCGGGCGCCGAGAGGATGTCGCCGACCGAGCCGCGGAACAGCGACGTGCTCGCGGCCAGCGTCGCGAGGAACACCCACTTGTCCCACATCCGCGCGACGATGTCGTCGCTGAGCGTCGCGTCGAAGCCGGCGTTGCCGAGCACGTCGGCCAGCGCCCGCATGCGCGGCGAATCGCCGCCGCCCGGCTCGCCGAACGACAGCCCGTGTGTATCGTTCAGATGCACGATGTGCTGCTCGCGATCGAGCGTCGCCGCGATCACGCACAGCCCGCCGAGCACGCGCGCCGCGCCGAACCGCTCGCGCAGCACGTCGAGATGGCGCATCCCGTTGAGCATCGGCAGGATCAGCGTCGACGGTCCGACGAACGGCGCGAACGACGCGATCGCATCGTCGAGGCTGTACGCCTTGCAGCTGAGCAGCACCAGATCGAACGGCGCGGCGCTGTCGCCTGCGCGCACGGTCTGCACGTCGCGCAGCGTCAGGTCGCCGCGCGGGCTGCGGATCACGAGCCCGTCGCGCGCGAGCGCGGCCGCGCGGCCGTCGCGCACGAGAAACGTCACGTCGCGCCCCGCCGCCGCGAGCCGGCCGCCGAAATATCCGCCGACCGCGCCGGCCCCTACCACCAGAATTCGCATCGCTGCCTCCTTTCGGCTTCATTCGGCGCCGCGCCGCCGCCCGCCCGGGCCGCCCGCACGACGCCATCGCCCGACAGTATAGCGACGCACCTTATGTATATGCATAGATGCCCGCACCGCCGGTGCCGGCTTCCGTCGCTCTAAGGGATTTCCCGCCTACGCCGGCCGCCGCCGCGCGCCGTCAAAAGACTCATCCCGTCACGCCGTTGCGGCACGCCCCGTTCGACCGACCGACTCAACCACCATGCGCACTCTCACCCTCAATCAGAAACTGGCTTCGATGATCGTCATTCTGTGGCTCGGCCTGCTCGTCATCGCCGGGATCGGCGCGTGGCAGACGCGCGCCTCGATGATCGACGACCGCCGCGACCAGCTCGCGTCGCTCGTCGCGCAGGCGACGAGCGTTGCCGATCACTACTACAAGCTGTCGCAGCAGAACGCAATGCCGGAAGCCGATGCGAAGCAGAAGGCGCTCGAAGCGATCGCCGCGATGCGCTACGGCAGCGACGGCTACATTTCGATCAACGATTCGAAGCCGGTGATCGTCATGCATCCGATCAAGACCGAGCTGAACGGCAAGGACGTGTCGAACTTCGCCGATCCGAACGGCAAGCACCTGTTCGTCGAGATCGTGAAGGTCGGCAATGCGGCAGGCGGCAAAGGCTTCGTCGAGTATCTGTGGCCGAAACCGGGCGCCGACAAGCCGCAGGACAAGACGAGCGCGGTCCAGCGTTTCGCGCCGTGGGACTGGTATCTCGTGACCGGCATGTACATGGACGACGTGCGCTCGGCCGTGCTCGCGAGTATCGGGCGCTGGTTCGGGATGACGGCCGTGCTCGGCGCGATCGCGACCACGGTGATGGTGCTCGTGCTGCGCAGCGTGCGCGCGAACCTCGGCGGCGAGCTCGAAGTCGCGGTCGACACCGCGCGCCGCATCGCGCAGGGCGACCTGACCGCACACGTCGACGTGAAGCGCGACGATCGCGGCAGCCTGCTGCACGCGCTGCATACGATGCAAAACGGGCTGATCGACATGGTGTCGCGCGTGCGCGCCGGCACCGAGAACATCAACGTCGGCGCGAGCGAAATCGCGTCGGGCAACACGGACCTGTCGCAACGCACCGAGGAACAGGCGGCCGCGCTCGTGCAGACCGCGTCGAGCATGGACCAGATGACGGCCAACGTGAAGCAGAACGCGGAAAGCGCCGCGCAGGCCGCATCGCTCGCCGATCAAGCGGCGCAGGTCGCGACGCGCGGCAGCGCGGTGGTCGACGACGTCGTGCGCACGATGAACGAAATCACCGACCGCTCGCACAAGATCGGCGACATCATCGGCGTGATCGA
>NZ_KV786687.1:0-2140 GCF_001806955.1 Burkholderia sp. HMSC10F09 | reverse complement strand
CGGCATCGCGTTCCAGACCAACATCCTCGCACTGAACGCGGCGGTCGAAGCCGCGCGTGCCGGCGAACAGGGACGCGGGTTCGCGGTGGTCGCAGCCGAAGTGCGCTCGCTCGCGCAGCGCTCGGCGACGGCCGCGAAGGAAATCAAGTCGCTGATCGTGTCGTCGAACGAGACGGTCGAGCAAGGCGCGACGCTCGTCACGCACGCGGGCGAGACGATGGCCGAGATCGTGCAGTCGGTGCGCCGCGTGAACGAGATTCTCGACGAGATCAGCCACGCGTCACGCGAACAGAGCGCGGGCATCGAGCAGGTCAATCGCGCGGTCGGCGAAATGGACCAGGTCACGCAACAGAACGCGGCGCTCGTCGAACAGGCGGCGGCCGCCGCGCACTCGCTGCGCGATCAGGCCGAAGCGCTGCGCGACGCCGTCACGCGTTTTGCGCTGCCGGCCTGATCGGGGAGCAGCGCCGCGGGCGCGCGATCGTCACGGCGAGCTCGACGACCGCGTGCCGGCCGATGCCGCGCGTCGCGCATCGTGCGAACCGCCGCGTACGCGCCCGCACCCGGCATCAATCGTCGGCGCGCGCCGCGCCGCGCACGCGCGGCACGGTGGCGTCGAACGTCGTGCCGCCGAGCCCGAGCCCAGCCGCATAGCGGATCAGCTCGACGTCGTTATGCGCGCCGAGCTTCTTCATCGCGCTGATCTTCTGCGCGCTGACCGTCTGCTTGCCCTTGTTCAGCCGCTGCGCGATCGCCTTGATCGGAATGCCGCTCAGATAGAGCCGGATCACCTCGACCTCGCGCGACGACAGCTTCGCCGGCGCGGGCTCGCTGCCGCTCGCGTCGAGCGCGCGCCGCACGAGCGGCGACAGATAGCGCCCGCCGCTGTAGGCGGAATGGACCGCGGTGACGATGTGCCCGACGTCGTCGCCCTTGCTGACGACGCTCGTCGCGCCGTGCGCGAGAATCGAACGCAGGATCACCGGACTCTCGTTGCGCACGAGCGCGACGATCCCGACCTCGGGCCGCACGCGCGTCAGCCGTTCGAGCAGCGCGAGCCCTTCGATGCGCCCGTCGCCGCGCAGCGAATAGTCGACGAGCAGCACATGACAGTCCACGGTGTCGAACGCCGCGACGAGTTCGGCCGCCGTCGGATAGGCGGCGACCAGGTCGATCGCGCAGCCGGCGGCCACTACATGCTCCATCCCGACGAGCGCCAGTGGCCAGTCGTATGCGAAAACGGTGCGAACGCTGAATTTCCTCATGCCCTTTCCATCTGGTTCGCCGGCCGGACGGATCGACCGCGCGGCCGGCCGGATTGCCGGTGAATGTCGGTTCAGGCGATATTTAGCCTGAAGACATTCTATGAAGCGGTATCCGCATCCGGAATCGGACAGTCACTCGAACGGCGCGCCGAAACGTAATACGAGTTTGAAATCCGCGACGAAACGCTCGGACTGCGATCGCGCGCATTGGCCGGACGGCCGACGTCGCGCGCTTCGCCGGGCGAGCCGGCGGATCGGCGGGTAAAATTGCGGCCTTTGCATACGCTCTGCGATTCCGGGCAGCGGCGGCACGCGACGGCGCATGCGCCGCTCGCCCGCCGCACCGCCCGTTCATGCCGCCCGACCCATGACCGATTCCGATCTCCCCACCGACGACACCCGCATCCACGAAGACGGCCTCTGGCGCGACAACGGCTGGACGGCCCGCATCATCAAGAACGAAGACGACGACGGCTGGGCCGTCGAAATGATCAAGGACGGCGAGGCCGAGCCTGCGCTCGTCGGCCCGTGGACGATGGGCCGCGACAAGAAGAATCCGAAGCCGATGGACGCGGCCGCGTTCCGCACGCTCGTGAAGACGGCGACCGAAGTGCTGATGCGGCACGAACAGCAGCGGCGCGCGATGCTGCACAAGCAGGTGACGGTCTGGGCCGGCGACAGCGAGGTGTCGGTCACGCTCGACATCGTGCCGGACGAGCTCGAGCCGTATGCGGAACTGAAGGCGTTCGATCCGTACGGCGAACTGCTCGCCGACGCGAAGGTGTCGGCCGCGTTCCAGCTGAACAAGGCAAGCGCGACGCGCTGGGTCGAATCGGGATACGCGCGGCCGGCGTGACGCGCGGCACGGCGGCCGC
>NZ_KV786686.1:0-15119 GCF_001806955.1 Burkholderia sp. HMSC10F09 | reverse complement strand
CGCGCCGACCGTTGCGGCGGCCGCCGCCGATTGCAGGAAGCGGCGCCGCGCGGCGCTCGACGGCGTATCGTGAACGGGCGGCGTCGCGCCGTGCTGGCAAGGCGCCGCGGGCGAACATGGGCCGCGCGGCGCGGATGACGGGGAAAGAGGTCGATCGCTGGACATGACTTCTGCTCGCTCCATGAATTGAGGGACGCAGATGTGGACATCCGCGCGCGCAATGGCGACGCGGACGAAGCACGCGTATCGGCTGCCGTAGCAATCGCGATGCCGCGCATGGCGCGCGTGCGCCGCGCATCGTGCGGTTCGCGCACCGCAAGCGCTTGGGCGATGCGTGCGCGGCTCGCGTCGCCGTTCCTGACGCGAACATGACGCGCCGCTGACGCGCGACGGTCGCCGCACGGTCGATGCGGCAAAAAATGCACGTACGGCCGCCGTTTGCGGACATCTCGACCGACTGCCGCGCGCGGCGCGCGATCGCGCAACAGGCAGCGACACGTGCGTGCGTTGCGCCGAACGTCGATGCCGATGCATGCGCGATTTACCGCACGTTGGAAATCCGGCGTGGCGAAAGCGTTCGGTCAGCCGCACGAAAGCGTTTTGCGATCACGCGGCCGTCGCAAACGATTCACCGAAACGTCGCATCGCGACGGCATACTCGAAAACGTTCCCGATCGACCCGCCAGGAGAGTCCTCATGCATCGCGTCGCGTTCGTCGTCGTTCTTTGTGTCGCCGCGCTGGCCGCCTGCAGCGACGACGCGCCGCACGACACGCAGGCCGCCGACGCATCGCAACAGGCCGGCGCGTCCGCCGGCAGCGCGAACGCGTTCAACGGCGGCGCGCCTTCGAACGTCGCCGCGTCGGCGGCCGCGCCGCTCGCGCCGCCGGTCGTGCACTACCCGCCCGACGACGACGATGCGCAAGCCGCGACGGATGTACGCGCATCGGACGCCGCCGCCGCGCCCTCGCACTGATTTCGCCGTCCCCTTCCCCGCATCGCAGAACCGAGGTGAACAACATGACGTCATCCAGCCGCCGCCGTTTCCTGCATACCGTCGCGCAATCCGCGGGCGCCGCCGTCGCGCTCAACGCGTTTCCCGAATCGATCCGTCGCGCGCTCGCGATTCCGGCCGCGCGCGGAACCGGCACGATCCGCGACGTCGAGCACATCGTCGTGTTCATGCAGGAAAACCGCTCGTTCGATCATTATTTCGGACACCTGCGCGGCGTGCGCGGCTACAACGACCGCTTCCCGATCCCGCTGCCGAACGGCAAGCCGGTCTGGTATCAGCCGTCGAAGGCCGATCCGTCGCGCGCGGTGCTGCCGTTTCGGCTGAACACGCTGACGACGAGCGCGCAGTGCGTCGGCGATCTCGATCACTCGTGGTACAAGACGCACGCGGCGATCGACGGCGGCCGCTACGACCAGTGGCCGGCCAACAAGACCGACATGACGATGGGCTATCACGTGCGCGAGGACATTCCGTTCCACTACGCGCTCGCCGACGCGTTCACCGTCTGCGATCACTACTTCTGCTCGCTGCCGGGGCCGACGCACCCGAACCGCGCGTATCTGATGACGGGTACGGTCGATCCGACCGGCAAGTTCGGCGGCCCGCTGCTCGACAACAACGACTACGTCGACGGCGACGGCCCGCCCACCTATCAGCTGCTGTCGTGGACGACGTTCCCCGAGCGGCTCGAGGCGCGCGGCGTGTCGTGGCAGGTCTACCAGCAGGGAACGACCGGCAGCGATCCGTACAACGGCAACTACGGGACGAACATCCTGCAGAACTTCGCGAACTTCATCAACGCGCAGCCGGGCTCGTCGCTGTACCAGCGCGCGCAGACGGTGCGCACGCTCGACGACCTGAAGGCGGACGTGCTCGCGGGCCGGCTGCCGCAGGTGTCGTGGCTGCTGCCGCCCGCCGCGTTCTCCGAGCATCCGAAGTACACGCCCGCGTACGGCGCGAACTACACGTCGCAGATCCTCGATGCGCTGACGGCGAATCCGGACGTCTGGCGCAAGACCGTGCTGTTCATCATGTACGACGAGAACGACGGCTTCTTCGACCACATCGTGCCGCCGCAACCGCCGACGTCCGACGCGCAGGGCGCCTCGACGGTGACGACCGACGGCGAGCTGCACACGGTCGTGAACCCGGGCCGCGGCGGCAGCTACACGGCCGACGGCCTGCCGTACGGCCTCGGCCCGCGCGTGCCGATGACGATCGTGTCGCCATGGACCAAGGGCGGCTTCGTCTGTTCGCAGGTGTTCGATCACACGTCGGTGATCCGCTTCATCGGCGCGCGCTTCGGCGTCGACGAGCCGAACATCACGCCGTGGCGCCGCACGGTGTGCGGCGATCTGACGTCGGCGTTCGACTTCCGCTCGTCCGACGCGACGTTCCCGCCGTTGCCGGACACGAGCCAGTACCGCTCGCTCGCCGATCAGCAATGCACGTCGCAGCCGGCGCCGACGGTGCCCGCGACGCCGTCACCGATCGATCCGCAGGAGCCCGGCGTGCGTCCCGCACGCGCGCTGCCGTACGAGCTTCACGTGAACGCGACGCTGCGCGGCGCACACACGCTGCGCATCGAGTTCGCGAACCGCGGCGATCAGGGCGCGCACTTCTATGTGTACGGGACGAACCGGACCGACGGCCCGTGGCGCTATACGGTGGGCGCGCGCCGCGTGCTGCATGCGGAATTCGACCTGACCGTGACGAACGGCGCGTATGCGTTCTCGGTGTACGGGCCGAACGGCTTCGTGCGGATCTTCGCGGGCGACGTATCGGCGGCGGCCGCGCGGCGGCGGAACGACGCGCAGCCGGAAGTGAAGGCCGGCTACGACGTCGCCAACGGCAATCTGTATCTGAAGCTGCACAACCACGGCACGACGCGCGTGACGCTCACGCTGACCGACAATGCGTACGGCGCACCGTCACGCGAGGTCACGCTGCACGGCGGCGAGGAGCGCGTCGAGCAGTGGCTGCTGGCCTCGAGCCACCAGTGGTATGACGTAACGGTCAGCGACGGCGCGAACGGCACGTTCTCGCGCCGCTTCGCGGGACACGTCGAGAACGGCCGGCCGAGCTATTCGGATCCGGCGGCCGTGCGGCCGGTGGCGGCATAGCGCGTAGCGCAAGGCGGCGATTCGCGTCGCGCCGCGACAAACGGGCCGCGTGTGAAAAAAGACGACGCCCCGGCCAACGATGCGGCCGGGGCGTCTTCGAGCAGGCGCGGCGCCCGCGCGCCGGCAGTCCGATCAGCGAGGACCGCCGGTGAATCCGGCGAATGCGCCGGCGAGGCCGCCGCTGACCATGCCCGCAATACCGACGGACGGCCAATGAGCGCCGATTGCCATTGCGCCGCCAGCATTCGCCAGCCCGCCGATTACGGCCCCCTGCAATCCACCCAATATCGCCCCCGGAATATTGCCTGCGCCGCTCACCTTCGACAGTTCGTCATGGGTCAGCTCTCTCGCCGCCCAATGCCCGAACATCGCCGGTGCCGTGACCAATACATCGGCTTTCTGAAATGGATCTCATGCGCCATCGTGCGTTCTCCGTCTATTCGAAAAGCTTCGATAAAAGAACTCGCCGAGCAACGCCGCACTCACGGCGGCAATTGCATCGGCGAAGTGCGACGAGGCGCCCACGGCAAAGCGCTCCGACAATCGATGAACACCGAGGAACAACAAAAAGGTCAGAAGTAGTCTCAACAGAACGATCCAGCCTTCTCGCTTCATGCTCATGCTCCGCCCGTGTGCAAAAACAATCCCGACGGATTTCATTCGGCATACCTCGATGCCTCTGAAATCGCTGGCTTGTTCGATTTCCCGTCGATCACTGAAACGAATGATCCTGAATAGACGCTTCGCGATCCATCGCAATTCGTCCAAATCGATACGCATTATGCGACGGGCAATGCGTAGGCAAGGGTGCAATGGCCTCGGAAGGCGATGTCTGAACAGGACGGGGAAGTAAGCGTCGAGCGCGAAGCGACGGCAGGCGGCCGGATAAGGGCGGCCATCCGTCAGTCGATCGGCGATTTGGACGAACGGCGGATCTGCATCGTCGAGCAAACACGTACCGTGCTCGACAGTACGCCGATACGAGACCTCGCGCCGAGCGCGAACTGACGACGCAATGCGCGTGGATCGTGCCGGGTCAGCCGCCGTCGGCAGTGCACGGTCCGGCGCGTCCGATCGCCACAACGGCGACCGGACGCGGCGTAACCGCATGCGGGTGAATGACCGGCTTCAGGATGGTTCAGGCACTCAACGATTGCTCCAGCCGGACCAGCGATCTCTCCAGACTGATTTCCGTCGTGGAAAGTACGGCCGACACGTCGTCGGCGTCGTCCGCCGCGTCGCGAAACCGCAGCGGCGCCGCGCAGTGCACGAGCGTATCGACGAAGTATTTCGCGCGCGGCCACGGCCCGAAGCCGGCCGCCGTGTTGATGTGACCGGCATCGCCGAGATTGACGAACGCGCTGCCGAGCTGTTGCGCGAGCGTGCGCGCATCGGCGAGCGGCATCCACGGATCGGTTTCGCTGCCGATCACGATCGACGGCACCGGCAGGCGGCGTGCGTCGAACGGCCCGGCGAACGTGAATTTGCGCGGGCTCGCGGGCGCGACGAGCAGCACGCCCGCGACGTCGGCCGCGAGCGGCCACTGCCCGAGCGCATGCGCGGCCGCGAGGCAGCCGAAGCTATGCGCGGCGAGCACGAACGGCCCGCGCTCGCGTTCGAGCAAGGCGCGCACGGCCTGCGCCCAGCGCGCGAGATCGGGTGCATCCCAGTCGTCCTGCTCGACGCGCAGCGCGCGCGGAAACTGCCGTTCGAGCCAGGTCTGCCAATGAGCGCCTTCGCTGCCGTGCAGGCCCGGAACCGTCACGAGCCGCGGCGGCCACGCCGATCTGCTGCATCCGCGCATGATTGCCCTCGCTTGCTTGTACAGGTAGGCCGATTGTCGCGTGCGGCGCGCGGCAGCCGAACCAATATTTTGTGCTTTGCTTTTGCGCACGCCGCCGCGCGACGGCGCGCGATAGGCGCCGACACCGTAGAATGTGGGCTTCCCGTCAGCTATGCATGGAGCCGGACCGCGCGCCGCCGCGCGCGCGTCCGATCGTCAGGAGACGCCCGATGTCCGCTACGCCTTCCCGCGCGCTGCGCCCCTTCCATCTCGCCTTTCCCGTATCGAGCCTCGCCGACGCGCGCGCGTTCTACGGCGGCCTGCTCGGCTGCCCGGAAGGCCGCAGCGCCGACCACTGGGTCGATTTCGACTTCTTCGGCCATCAGCTCGTCGCGCACCTCGCGCCCGACGAAACCGGCGCGAGCGCGGTGAACGCGGTCGACGGCGACGACGTGCCGGTGCGCCACTTCGGCGTCGTGCTGTCGATGGACGAATGGCACGCGCTCGCCGACCGGCTGCGCGCCGCGCAGATCCGCTTCGTGATCGAGCCGCACGTGCGCTTCAAGGGCGAAGTCGGCGAGCAGGCGACGATGTTCTTCCTCGATCCGTGCGGCAATGCGCTCGAATTCAAGGCATTCGCCGACATCGGCCAGCTGTTCGCGAAGTGAGCGCATGAAGATCCTGTTCCATTCGCCGCACCAGGACGCCGCCGCATGGCACGACGCGTTCGCGCGCGTGCTGCCCGAGGCCGAACTGCGCGCGTGGCAGCCCGGCGATACGGCCGCGGCCGACTATGCGCTCGTGTGGCGCGCACCGCCCGCGTTCTTCGCGCCGCGCGACGGACTGCGCGCGATCTTCAATCTCGGCGCGGGCGTCGACGCGCTGCTCGCGTTCGAACGCGCCCATCCCGGCACGCTGCCGCGGCACGTGCCGCTCGTGCGGCTCGAAGATTCCGGCATGGCGCAGCAGATGATCGAATACGTGACGCACGCGGTGCTGCGCTACCTGCGCCGTTTCGACGAATACGACGCCTTGCAGCGCGAGCGTCGCTGGCAGGTGCTCGACGCGCATCCGCGCGCGAGCTTCGTCGTCGCGGTGCTCGGCCTCGGCGTGCTCGGCACGCAGGTCGCACGTGCGCTCGCGGCGCTCGGCCTGCCGGTGCGCGGCTACAGCCGCAGCCTGAAACGCATCGACGGCATCGAGACATTCGCCGGCGACGACGCGCTCGACGCCTGCCTCGACGGCGCGAAGGTGCTCGTGAACCTGCTGCCGAGCACGCCGGCCACCGACGGCCTGCTGTGCGCGCGCACGTTCGCGCGGCTCGCGCCGGGTGCCTATCTGATCAACGTCGCGCGCGGCGCGCATCTCGTCGAAGCCGATCTGCTCGACGCGCTCGCGAGCGGCCGGATCGCCGCGGCGACGCTCGACGTGTTCCAGCACGAGCCGCTGCCCGCCGATCATCCGTTCTGGCACACGCCGCGCATCACGATCACGCCGCACAGCTCGGCCGAGACGCTGCGCGACGAAGCCGTCGAGCAGATCGCCGCGAAGATCCGCGCCTTCGAGCGCGGCGAGCCGGTCGGCGGCATCGTCGACTACGCGCGCGGCTACTGACGCCCGCCATACCAAGCAACCAGGAGACAACCATGACGTTCCCCACCGCCGTCAAGATCGTCGAAGTCGGCCCGCGCGACGGGCTGCAGAACGAAAAGACCTTCGTGCCGACCGACGTGAAGATCGCGCTCGTCGACAAGCTGTCGCGCGCGGGCTTTCGCAACATCGAAGCCGCATCGTTCGTGTCGCCGAAATGGGTGCCGCAGATGGCCGACGGCGCCGACGTGATGGCCGGCATCGAGCGCCGCGCGGGCACCGTCTACTCGGTGCTCACGCCGAACCTGAAAGGCTTCGAGAACGCGCTCGCCGCGCGTGCCGACGAAGTCGTGATCTTCGGTGCGGCGAGCGAGGCGTTCTCGCAGCGGAACATCAACTGCAGCATCGCCGAGAGCATCGCGCGCTTCGAGCCCGTCGCGAAGGCCGCGAAGGAGGCGGGCCTGCGGCTGCGCGGCAGCGTGTCGTGCGCGCTCGGCTGCCCGTACCAGGGCGAGGTGCCGGTCGCGTCGGTCGTCGACGTCGTCGAGCGCTTCGCGGCGCTCGGCTGCGACGAGATCGACATCGCCGACACGATCGGCGTCGGCACGCCGAAGCGCACGCGCGAAGTGCTCGACGCGGTCGCCCGCGTGTTCCCGCGCGAGCGGCTGTCGGGCCACTTCCACGATACGTACGGCCAGGCGCTCGCAAACATCTATGCGGCGCTGTTCGAAGGCATCGAGATCTTTCACGCGTCGGTCGCGGGGCTCGGCGGCTGCCCGTACGCGAAGGGCGCGACCGGCAACGTCGCGACCGAGGACGTGCTGTACCTGATGCAGGGCCTCGGCATCGACACCGGCATCGATCTCGCGCAGGTGGTCGCCGCCGGCGACTTCATCTCGAACGCGATCGGCCGCGCGAACGTGTCGCGCGCCGGGCGCGCGCTGCTCGCGAAAGCGCAGAGCGCGGCCGATGCGCCGAGCTGCACCTGACCCGACATTCGACGACTGGATGGATTCCTGAACATGACGACACCCGCTTCACTCGACACGCTCCCCGATTCCGCGCGCCGCGTCGCGCTGCTGCTGCGCGAGCGCGGCCACACGAAGGACATCGTGATGCTCGCCGAAACCGGCAAAACCTCCGCGGAGGCCGCGGCCGGCCTCGGCTGCTCGGTCGCGCAGATCGCGAAATCGATTCTGTTTCGCCGGCAGGCGGACGGCGCGCCGGTGCTCGTCGTCGCGAGCGGTGCGAACCGCGTCGACGAACGAAAGGTCGCCGCGCAAGTCGGCCCGGTCGGCCGCGCGGATGCGAAGTTCGTGCGCGACAACACCGGCTATGCGATCGGCGGCGTTTGCCCGATCGGTCATCTGGTCGAACCGGTCACGCTGATCGATGCCGATCTGCTCGCGCTCGACAGCCTGTGGGCAGCTGCCGGCCATCCGCATGCGGTGTTCAACCTGTCGCCGCAGGAGCTCCTCGCACTGACGGGCGCGCCGGTCGCGGACGTCGCGCTGCGGGACCCGGCATGAGCGACGTGCCGGTGCCGGTCGGTGTCGTGGGTTCGCCCTGCACGGACGTATGCCGCATCGATCCGCGCACCGAGTGGTGCGCGGGCTGCCTGCGCACGCGCGACGAGATCCGCGCATGGCGCAGCGCCGACGACGACGCGCGACGCGTGGTGCTCGCGCGGCTCGATGCGCGGCGGCGCATGCTTGCGCGAAGCGGCGAATAAAAAAAAGCCGTTCAGCCTGCGGGCGAACGGCGTCGAGATCGGAATCCTGTGAACGTGATCAACGTCACAGCCGCGATGATACGAGCGACGCGCCGGCATCGCATCGGGTGTTTCCCTACAACTTCTTACAGCGCTGCCGCGCACGCGTGCGGGCACCGCGAACGGCCGTTCGCGCACGCTCGCGGCGCACGAAAAGCGTACGACCGTTTCAGTTGCCGGCGTGCGCGCGACGGCGCGTCGGCACGATGCGCCAGCCGAGATTGACGCCGGCCGCCGCGAGCAGGATCAGCAGCGCGCCGAACACTTGCGCCCATGCGAGCGTCTGGCCGAACGCGATTCGATCGACGACGATCGCGACGATCGGATAGACGAACGACAGCGCGCCCGTCATCGCGGTCGGCAGCTTCTGGATCGCGCCGTACAGCAGCACGTACATCACGCCGGTGTTCACGATCCCGAGCACGACGAGATCGGCCCACTGCGCGGGCGTCGCGGGCGGCGTGTCGAAGTGCGCGAACGGCGCGAGCAGCACGATCCCGAGCGCGACCTGCAATAGCGCGAGCAGATGCGGCGGCGTGCCCTTCAGATGCTTCGTGATGATCGACGACACCGCGTACAGAAACGCCGCGCCGAGCGCGAGCGCGACGCCTTCGAGATATTCGCCCGGCACCGCGAGCACGGCCGGCTCGACACGCACGACGCACACGAGCCCGACGAAGGCGAGCGCGAGCCAGACGAGCGTCGACGCCGTGATCCGCTCGCGGAACACGATCGCGCCGAGCGCGACCAGCATGAACGGCTGCGTGTTGTAGACGGCCGTCGCCATCGAGATCGACGCACGCGAGTACGCGGCGAACAGCAGCAGCCAGTTGGCGACGATCGCGATGCTGCCGAGCGCCGTGAGGATGAGCATGCGCGGCGAAAACAGCGCGCGGCGCAACAGGCCGAGCGCCGCGCACACGATCGCGAGCGTCGCGGCGCCGAACACGCAGCGAAAGAACACGACGTTGGCGAGCGGCTGCTGCGACGACATCACGAGCCAGCCGATCGAGCCGGACATCACCATCGCGACGACCATCTCGGCGGCGCCGCGGCGGATTTCATTCGAGACCATCGTGATACTCCGTTAAGCGGAATCGGATGACTTCGATTCTAGAAACTTGCAATCGCGCCGGCCACGACTAAACTGAAGCGAATCCAACGATTCACCTTAGAAAGCAAAGCGATCATGCCGAAACGCCTTTCCCCTCCGGCCGTCGCGTCGCTCGACGCGATCGACCGCGCGATCGTTGCGGCGCTCGCCGACGACGCGCGCATCGCGACGAGCGAGCTCGCGCGGCAGATCGGGCTATCGGCCCCGGCCACGGCCGATCGCGTGCGGCGCCTCGAGGCACAGGGCGTGATCGCCGGCTTCACCGTCGAGCTCGATCCGCGCGCGCTCGGCTACACGCTGCAGGCGATCGTCCGCGTGAAGCCGCTGCCGGGCCAGCTGCATCTCGTCGAGGAACTGCTGCGGCGCATTCCCGAATTCGTCGAATGCGACAAGGTGACCGGCGACGACTGCTTCATCTGCCGCCTCTATCTGCGCACGATCGAGCACCTCGACGGCATTCTGTCGAAGGTCACCGAGCGTGCGGAGACGAGCACGGCGATCGTGAAGTCGACGCCCGTGCCGCGCCGTCTGCCGCCGCTCGTCGAAGAAGAGGAGTCGCACCGCTGACGTGCGGCGCGCGCCGCGCGGAAGCGAGCCGAACCGGCGCCTTAGACGGCCGGTTCGCGCGCCTCGAAGAACGCGAGCATCTCGTCGATCAGCGCGACGGGCGCTTCTTCCGGGATGTAGTGCCCGCAGTCGAGCGCGCGGCCGCTGACGTCGCGCGCGACGCGCCGCCATTCGTCGAGCGGCTCGAAGCAGCGCGCGACGACACCATTCGCGCCCCACAGCACACGCAGCGGGCACGCGATCTTGTTGCCGCGTTCGAGATCGGCACGGTCGTGCTCGAGATCGATCGTCGCCGAGGCGCGATAGTCCTCGCACATCGCGTGCACGGCGCCCGGCTGCGCGAGCGCCGTGCGGTACGCGTCGAGCGCATGCGGCGCGAACGGCGCGAGCCCGGCCGACCGGTTGCCCATCACACGCTCGATGTAGGCGTCGGTATGGCCTTCGATCAGCGTTTCGGGCAGCGGCTCGGGCTGGATCAGGAAAAACCAGTGGAAATACGCGGTCGCGAACGCGCGGTCGGTCTGCTCGTACATCGCGAGCGTCGGCGCGATGTCGAGCAGCATCATCCGCTCGACGGCGGACGGATGATCGAGCGCGAGCCGATGCGCGACACGCGCGCCGCGGTCGTGCGCGCAGACATGAAATTGCGTGAAGCCGAAATGGCGCATCACGGCGACCTGATCGGCGGCCATCGCGCGTTTCGAATACGGCGCATGCCGGGCGTCGCTCGGCGGCTTGCCGGACGCGCCGTAACCGCGCAGATCGGTGGCGATCACCGTAAAGTGATTCGCGAGCGTCGCGGCGACGCGATGCCAGATCACGTGAGTCTGCGGGTGACCGTGCAGCAGCAGAAGCGGCGGCCCCGCGCCTCCTTTGACACCGAAGATCTCGGTGTCCTGCACCGTCACGCGAAACGGTGCGAACGCGTCGAACGACATGGTCTGTTTCTCGTAGGTTCGTTATGGCGGCTATTGTAGGAGCGCCGGCCACCGCGAAGCGCGGCGCAGCAGCCAAAACACATAGAGACAGAGCACTCGTTCGAGCGCAGGCGCGTCGCACGTTTCGCCAAGCTGGCGTAAAATCGCACGACCGTTCGTATTACTCGCTGCGTACGGTGCCGTTCGCGATTACACTCGGAGCGCCGGCCACCATGCCTCACGCGCACGCCGACGCGCCGCCGGGTCGATATTGGAGACTTCCTATGGCATTGCCTGCCGTCCTGCAGAACCTGACGCTGCCCGTCATCGCGTCGCCGATGTTCATCGTCAGCTATCCCGAACTCGTGCTCGCGCAATGCAAGGCGGGCATCGTCGGTTCGTTTCCCGCACTGAACGCGCGCCCCGCCGAACTGCTCGACGAGTGGCTCACGCAGATCCAGTCGGAGCTCGCCGCGTACAAGTCGAGCCATCCCGACGCCGTCATCGGGCCGATCGCGGTCAACCAGATCGTGCATCAGTCGAACGTGCGGCTCGAGCACGACGTGCGCGTGTGCGTCGACCACAAGGTGCCGATCTTCATCACGAGCCTGCGCGCGCCGGCGCGCGAGATCGTCGACGCGGTGCACAGCTACGGCGGTATCGTGCTGCACGACGTGATCAATCTCCGCCATGCGCAAAAGGCGCTGGAAGCGGGCGTCGACGGGCTGATCCTCGTCGCGGCCGGTGCGGGCGGCCATGCGGGCACGACCTCGCCGTTCGCGCTGGTCGGCGAAGTGCGCAGGATCTTCGACGGCCCGATCGTGCTGTCGGGCGCGATCGCGAACGGCGGCTCGATTCTCGCCGCGCAGGCGATGGGCGCCGATCTCGCCTACATGGGCACGCGCTTCATCGCGACGCAGGAAGCGCATGCGGTCGAAGACTACAAGCGCGCGATCCTGAACGCGAAATCGTCGGACATCATCTACACGAACCTGTTTACCGGCGTGCACGGCAACTACATTCGCGAAAGCATCGAGAAGGCCGGACTCGATCCGGAGGCGCTGCCCGAATCCGACAAATCGAAGATGAATTTCGGCGGCGACAAGGCGAAGGCGTGGAAGGACATCTGGGGCGCCGGTCAGGGCGTCGGGCTGATGGACGACCTGCCGAGCGTCGGCGCGCTCGTCGAGCGGCTCAAGACCGAATACGACGCCGCGAAGGCGCGGCTCGGCGTGACGCGCTGACGTCGCTATCGCTGCTGAAGCGGCATGTGACGTTGCCGATCCGCGAATCGGTCGGACAAAAAAAATCGCGGACCGTCTGCTGCACGGTCCGCGATTTTTTTATGTCGATGCGCAGCGGCGCGTTCAGCCCGTGCGCTTCATCCGCGACATCGGCAGCACGTGCGAGCGCGATTCGATCGACGGACACAGCGACTGCCCTTCGAAGCGCGCAGCAAGAAAATCGACGAACGAGCGCACCTTCGCCGATACGTGGCGACGGCTCGCATACACCGCATAGATCGGCAGCTCGCGCGGCGGTACCGCATCGACAAGCACGGGCATGAGCCGCCCCGCCTCGATGTCGTCGCCGACCACTTCGGTGCCGAGCAGCGCAATGCCGGCGCCGGCCAGCACGGCCGCGCGCAGGCCTTCGAGATGGTTGACGATCAGATTGCCGTTCAGCGCCACGCGCGACGCGGCGGCCGCGTCGTTCAGCATCGCGTCGAGCGTCGACGCGTTCGAGTCGCGCCGCAGGTAGTTGTGCTGCGCGAGATCCGCGAGCGTCTCGGGCGTCCCGTGCTTTTTCAGATACTCGGGCGACGCGACGAGCAGAATGTGCGCGGTCGCGATCTGGCGCGCCACGAGCGACGACGACTTCAGTCCGCTCGGCGCCGCGCGCACGGCGACGTCGTAGCCCTCGTCGATCAGTTCGACGACTCGATCGGACAACGTAATCTCGACCGTCACGTCCGGAAAGCGCTCCGCATAATCGGTGACGGCCTGCATCACGTGACGCAGGCCGAATGCGGACAGCGACGTCACGCGCAGCCGCCCTTGCGGCACCACGCTCGCGGCGCCGACGGCCTGTCCCGCTTCGTCGAGTTCGGACAGCGCCTGCACGAGGCGCTCGTAATATTCGCGTCCCGCCTCGGTGGGCGCGACGCGTCGCGTCGTACGATGCAGCAGCCGTGCGCCGAGCTGCTGCTCCAGGTGCATCACGTGCTTGCTCGCCATCGCCGCCGACATTTGCATGCGCTCCGCCGCGCCGACGAAGCTGCCCACTTCGACGACGTAGCGAAACACATTCATGCTGACGAGGGTATCCATCTAACTAGCTCGCAATTCCAGGTGATGATGCTATTGCGAGATAGGGTAACAAAGGCACGCGAAGCGAAAGGTCAAGAATGGCAAAACGGCGCCGCGATATCGCGGCGCCGTTTCGTGTCGGGCGCAAAGCGTGCGCGGCACGAGCGCCGCGCGCGACAGAGGGTCAGAACTTCGCGCGGATGCCGGCGCCGAACGTGTTGCCCGTCGACAGTCCGCTGATGTGATCGTTCATGTAGGCCGCGTAAATGTCCGTGCGCTTCGACAGCGGATAGTCGTAGCCGACCGCCCAGGTCTGACGCGTCTGGTCGAGCCCGCCGCCGTCGCGCGAATAAGCGTAGGACGCCATCGCGTTGCCGACGCCGATCGGCACCGACACGCCGCCTTGCGCGGTGTTCACGTGCCAGCTGCCCGCGACCTGGTCATTCTTCGTATACATGTACTGGCCGAACAGCTTGACGTACTTCAGATCGTAGGTCGCGCCGACGAGCGCGATGCCCTGGCTCTTCATGCCGGCGACGAGCGCGCTCAGGTCGCGCGGGCCGTTGTTGAAGTTCACGTACTGATAGACGGCCGTCGCCGCGAACGGGCCGTTCGCATAGTTGAACTGCGCGCTCCACTTCTTCGAGCCGTTGTCGCCGGCCTGATTGCCGAGCGCGTACATCGCGCCGAAATTCAGTCCACCGAACGACGGCGACGTGTACGACACCGCGTTGTTCCAGCCCGAATCGCCGACCGCGCCCTGATCGCTCGGATAGGTCGGGAACGTGCCGAGGCCGAGGAACACGTGGTACACCATCGGCGAGAACGTGTACGAGTCGTAGAACGGGTTGAACAGGATCGTCGAGAGGAACAGGTGCGTGGTCAGGCGACCGGCCGTCACCGTGCCGTACGGCGAGCTGATGCCGACGTACGCGTTGCGCGCGAAGAACGTGTCGCCGGTGAAGCGGCCGTACTGGCCGTTCTGCGCGCGGAAGAAGCTTTCGAGCGTGAAGATCGCCTTGTAGCCGCCGCCGAGATCCTCGGCGCCGTGCATCCCCCAGTACGACGTCGACATCCCGCCGCCGCTCACGTTCCATGCGCGGTCGCCGCCGGGGAACTTCGTCGCACCGATCCATTCGTCGACCTGACCGTAGAGCGACACGCTCGATTGCGCATGGGCGGGCGCGGCAGCGGCCACACAGGCGGCCGCTGCAATCAGCTTGACGGACGTGCGCGACGCACGGCGGGCGAATGCTTTCATGGGATCTCCAGGTTTTGTCGATGTATCGATAAGTGGCGCGAGCGTTGTTATCGGAGCCGATGCTTGCGTCGTGTGGGGCGCAGCCATCTTTACGGATCATTTGTCCGGTCAAAATTGCGCGCACTTATTGCGGGTATAGCGGCGTGATTAACTTCGCGAAGGCGATACGTGGCCGGCGCTCGCGGCGCGGCCCCGCGCGGGGCGCGCGCACGACGGGACGGCGGCGCTTCGCGCGCGTGCCGGGCGCGAAAGATAGCGCAATGCGACGGGAAAATCAGCGGAAATGTATGCGCGACTGTGGCGAATTCGCATCAGCCGGCTTCGGAGGGCCGAACGCGGGCGCGTTCAGTTGCGGTAGAACGGCGAGAAAAACGGCGAGTGTGCGGGTTCTTCCTGCGACCGCGGCGGCGGCATCGGGCGGCCGCCGCGCTCCTCGTTGTAGCGCGCGACGTCGGCGCGGATCGAGCCCGCGCGCAGCGGCATGTTGCCGGCGCCCGACGGACGCGTCATCTGGCGCACCTCGGCGCTGATCGGCCGATACGGGCTTTGCGCGGCGTAATGGCCGTACGACGGCGTCGGACGCAAGCCCCAACGCGAACCGCCCGCGCCGACGCCGGGGCCCGGCGCACGCGCGAGCGGCGTCGCACGACGCCACATCGGCGCGCCGCCG
>NZ_KV786685.1:0-5919 GCF_001806955.1 Burkholderia sp. HMSC10F09 | reverse complement strand
GGCCGCCGACGCGGCCTCGGGCGAGGTGCCGGACGGCGTCGAAGCGGTCGTTGCCAGCGCCGGCTGGCCGTCCGCTGCGGCGGACTGCGCGGATGCGTCGGCAGGCGACGTGCCGTCCGCGTGCGCCTGCAGCTGGGCCTGGACGGCCGCGGCCGCCGCGAGTGCGGCCGCATCGGGATTCGTCGCGGTCGATGCGTGCGCCTGGTCCGGCGACGCGTCGTCGTCATCCGCTTTGGCCGCGACCGGCTTCGCGTCGGCCGATTTCGGCGGTGCGGCATCTGCGGTGGCGGTCCGGTCGGCATCGTGCCGCGTGTCGACGCGTTGCTGCAGCGTCTGCGCGAACGGCGCCGTGGTGGGCGTCGCGGCATCGCGGTCGCTGCTCGCGGCAGACGACGCGCTGCGGCCCGCGGCTTTCAGCGCGGCGCCGACGGTATCGATCAGGGCGCCGGTCAGGGACAGGGAAGGCATGGCGATTCTCTCGTTCGAAGGCGGTGGGCGGATTACGACGTCCGGGCCGCGTCGGCCCGCATGCGCAGGATCTTCGCCGCGTGCTCGTCGGCTTCGCGCTGCTCGCGCTTGGCCGCGCGCTGCGCTTCCTGCGCGACGCCGCGCGCCTGCAGGATCTCGTACGAACCGACGGTGCGCTTCTTCTGCTGCCAGTTCGGCCGCGCCTCGTCGATCCGCAGTTCGGCAGCGGCGAGCACGCTGCGCTGCTGCGCGATCGCCGCATCGAGCGTGTCGATGAACGCCTGGAAGTTGCGCCAGTTGCCGGCCGGCATCCCATGCTGCGCCGACTGCGCGAAGCGCGCGTGATATTCGTCGCGATAGCGCAGCAGCGCGTCGAGCTGCTCGGCGGCGGCCGTGCGGTCGCGCTGCGCGGTGCCGAGCTGCTTCGCGGCCGCGTCGAGGTCTTCCTGCGCGCGATCGAGCAGCAGTTGAAGCGGGAAACCGTGTGCCATTTGCGTGAGCCTCCAGGGACCGGGTGGATCCGCGAACGGATTCAGGAATCGAACAACGCATCGAGCGCCGCGAGGCTCGACGCGAACGGTGCGCATTCGCGAAAGCCCTGCTGCAGGAACGCTTCGATGCGCGGATAGAGCGCGATCGCGCGGTCGAGCTGCGCGTCGCGGCCCGGTGCGTACGCGCCGACCGCGATCAGATCGCGGTTGCGCTGATAGCGCGACAGCATCTGCTTGAAATGGCGCACGCGGTCGAGATGCGTATCGTCGATCAGCGCGGTCATCGCGCGGCTGATCGATGCCTCGATGTCGATCGCCGGATAGTGGCCGGCCTCGGCGAGCGCGCGCGACAGCACGATATGGCCGTCGAGGATCGCGCGCGCCGAATCGGCGATCGGGTCCTGCTGATCGTCGCCTTCGGTCAGCACCGTATAGAACGCCGTGATGGAACCGCCGCCTTCGGGCCCGTTGCCGGTGCGCTCGACGAGCGCCGGCAGCTTCGCGAACACCGAGGGCGGATAGCCCTTCGTCGCCGGCGGTTCGCCGATCGCGAGCGCGATCTCGCGCTGCGCCATCGCATAGCGCGTCAGCGAATCCATCAGCAGCAGCACGTGCTTGCCCTGGTCGCGGAAGTATTCGGCGAGCGACGTCGCATACGCGGCGCCTTGCATCCGCAGCAATGGCGACACGTCGGCCGGCGCCGCGACGACGACCGAGCGCGCGAGCCCGTCCTCGCCGAGGATCTGCTCGATGAATTCCTTCACTTCGCGGCCGCGTTCGCCGATCAGGCCGATCACGATCACCTCGGCGCTCGTGTAGCGCGCCATCGTGCCGAGCAGCACCGACTTGCCGACGCCCGAGCCCGCGAACAGTCCCATGCGCTGGCCGCGGCCGACGGTGAGCAGCGCGTTGATCGCGCGGACGCCGACGTCGAGCACGTGATGAATCGGTTCGCGGTCGAGCGGATTGATCGACGGCGCGGACAGCGGCGCGTCGACCTTCGACGCGAGCGGGCCGAGCCCGTCCAGCGGGCGGCCGGCCGCGTCGACGACGCGGCCCAGCATTTCCCAGCCCACCGGCAGCCGTTTCGCGCCCGCGAGCGGATCGGCGACGGGCGCCCGTTCGAGCGGCCACACGCGCGCGCCGGGCAGCACGCCCGCGACGTCGGTGGTCGGCATCAGGAACAGGCGCTCGCCGGAGAAGCCGACGACTTCCGCCTCCGCATAGGGCAGCGTGCTGCCCGGCGGCAACTCGATCGTGCATTCGGCGCCGACCGACAGACGCAGTCCGATCGCCTCGAGCACGAGCCCGGCCGCGCGCGTGAGGCGCCCGCACGGGCGCAGCGGCAGTGCGCGCTGGCTCCGTGCCGAGAGCGCGTGCAGATGTTCGCGCCAGTGCGCGAGATGCGGATTGTGCGGGGCGCGCCGCGCGTCGGGCGCGGACGACGTACGCTGCGTCGCCCGCTCGGCGGACGGTGCGGCGTGGGCATCGTCCGCGTCGTGCGTCTCGTGCGCATCGTCCACGACGTCCGACCCGCGCGACGCGCGCGCGAGTTCACGCTCGAGCGGCGTCATCGCGCCATGCGCGAGCGACTCGGGCGTAGGCGGCGTCACCACGTGCTCACCTTGCCGATCGCGGCCGCGACGCGCTGCCAGCGCGTCGGCAGCGTCGCGTCGACTTCGCCGGTCGCCGCGTGTGCGCGGCAGCCGCCGCGTTCGATCGACGCGTCGGTGCGCACGCTCCAGCCGAGCGCATCGAGATCGTCCTGCAGATAGGCTTCGACGATCGGCAGATCGGCCGGGTTGACGGCCAGATGCGGCGCGCCGGACAGCGCGGGCTCGGCGGCCAGCACGTCGCGCACCGCCGCGACGAGCGCGGCCGGATCGTGCTTCACGTGCTGACGCACGACCTGCTGCGCGATGTCGAGCGCGAGCTGCGCGACGTCGGCCGCGAGATCGTGCTCGGCGCTCGCGAGCGCTTCGCGAAACGATGCGGCCAGCGCCGCGAGCTGCGCGGCCTGTTCGCGCGCTTCGGCCTGGCCGGCCTCGAATCCCTGCTGCCGGCCCTGCTCGAAGCCGGCCTGATAGCCGCGCGCCTGGCCTTCGACGTGGCCGGCCGCATGCCCTTCGGCGTGCGCGGCGTCGCGCACGCGCTGCAGTTCCTCGGCGAGCGCGGCGGCGGCCGCGGCCGCGTCGTCGGGCGGCGGCGGGGGCGGCGGCGGATCGAACGACGCCATCTCCCACCGCTGGTACGCGGTGAGCGTGCGGACGCTGGCCGGATCAGACATACGCGTCTTCCGCCTTGCCGCCGATCACGATCTGGCCGCTCTCGGCGAGGTTGCGCACGATCTGCAGGATGCGGCGCTGCTGCGCCTCGACTTCGGACACGCGCACCGGCCCGCGCGCGTCGAGATCCTCGGCGAGCAGTTCGGCCGCGCGCTGCGACATGTTCGCGAGGAACTTCTGGCGCAGCGGCGGCGGCGCGCCCTTGAGCGCGACGATCAGCGTCTCCGACTCGACTTCCTTCAGCACCATCTGGATCGCGCGATCCTCGAGGTCGAGCAGGTTCTCGAACACGAACATCTGGTCGACGATCTTCTGCGCGAGGTCCGGGTCGTACTGGCGCACGCTTTCGAGCACACCTTCCTCGTGCACGCTCGTCATGAAGTTGAGGATCTCGGCCGCGGTGCGGATGCCGCCCATCGGGCTGCGCTTCAGATTGTCGCTGCCGGACAGCAGGCTCGTCAGCACGTCGTCGAGCTCGCGCAGCGCGGCCGGCTGAATGCCGTCGAGCGTGGCGATGCGCAGGATCACGTCGTTGCGCAGCCGCTCGGTGAAGCACGACGCGATCTCGGAGGCCTGATCGCGATCGAGATGGACGAGGATCGTCGCGATGATCTGCGGATGCTCGTTCTTGATCAGCTCGGCCACGGCCCCCGAGTCCATCCACTTGAGCCCTTCGATGCCGCTCGTGTCGCTGCCCTGCAGGATGCGGTCGATCAGCACGCCGGCCTTGTCCTCGCCGAGCGCCTTCGTCAGCACCGAGCGGATGTACTCGCTCGAATCGAGCGAGAGCGCGGTGTGCTGCTCGGCTTCCTTCACGAACTCCTGCAGCACGTCCTCGACCTGCTCGCGCGTGACGTTCTTCAGCGCGGCCATCGCGGCGCCGATCTTCTGCACCTCGCGCGGCGCGAGGAAGCGGAATACCTGCGCGGCTTCTTCCTCGCCGATCGACATCAGCAGCAGCGCGCTTTTGGTCAAGCCTTCAGCGTTCATCGGACACCCAGTTCTTCACGACGGTCGCAACGATCTTCGGATCCTGGCGGGCGATCGTGCGCGCGTAGTCGAGGTTGCGTTCGTAGCGGTTCTTCTCGTTTTCGAAGGCGAGCAGCGCCGTATCGGACTCGTTTTCCGGCTCGGGCGCCGGCAGCCCGTCGAGCACGACCGGCTCGCCCGGCAGCGCGAGCGCCGGCGCCGGCGGCTCGGGCGGCGGGAACGCGCGGCGCATCGCCGGCCGCACGAACATGAAGTAGAGCGCCGCCGCGGCTGCCGCAATGCCGAGCCACTTCGCCGCTTCCTTCGCGAGCGCGATCATGTCGGGCTGGCGCCACCACGGCAGGTCGGCGTTCGGATCGGTCGCGGTCGAGAACGCGCTGTTCATCACGTTCACCGAGTCGCCGCGCTTCGCGTCGTAGCCCATCGCGTCCTTCACGAGCTGCTCGATCTGCGCGAGCTTCGCGGGCGGCAGCGGCTGCATCGTCACGTGGCCCTTCGCGTCGGCGACCGGCTGATAGTTGACGACGACGGCGACCGACAGCCGCTTCACGGTGCCCATCGGCTGCTCGACGTGGCGGATCGTCTTGTCGAGCTCGTAGTTGGTCGTCTGGTCCTTGCGGTCGCTGACCGGCGTCGTCTGCGGCGCGTTCGCGCCGTTGCCGGCGACGATCGGCGCGGACGCCGGCTGCGGCGGCGTGTTCGACAGCGCGCCCGGCACGCCCGACGCGCCGCTTTGCGCGAGCTCGGTCGAGGTGCTGGTCTGCTGGCTGCGGATCGCCGCCTGCTGCGGCGAACCGTTCGGCCCATAGCTTTCGGACGTCTGTTCGAGCTTCGAGAAGTCGATGTCGGCGCTGACCTGCGAGCGCGCGTTGCCGGCGCCGAAGATCGGGGCGAGGATCGCGTCGATGCGCTTCTGCGTGTTGCGCTCGACTTGCTGCACGTATTTCAGCTGGCTCGCGTCGAGGCCGGTTGCCGACGCCGGCTGCGTGAGCAGATTGCCGTCCTGGTCGACGATCGTGACGTTCTTCGCCGGCATGTCGGGCACGCCGGACGACACCATCCGGGTGATTGCCTGCACCTGGCCTTCGTCGAGCACGCGGCCCGGGTACAGATCGACGAACACCGACGCGCTCGGCGCCTCGCGATCGCGGACGAAGACGGACGGCTTCGGAATCGCGAGATGCACGCGCGCGCCGCGCACGGCGTTGATCGACTCGATCGTGCGCTGCAGCTCGCCTTCGAGCGCGCGCTGGTAATTGACCTGTTCGGCGAACTGGCTGATCCCGAACTTCTGGTTGTCCATCAGCTCGAAGCCGACCGCGCCGCCCTTCGGCAGCCCCAGCGCCGCGAGCTTGAGCCGCGTTTCGTGCACCTGGGCCGCCGGCACGAGGATCGCGCCGCCGGCGTCGGCGAACTTGTACGGCACGTTGGCCTGCTGCAGCGCGGCGATGATCGCGCCGCCGTCGCGGTCGGACAGGTTGCTGTACAGCACGCGATAGTCGGGCGCCCGGCTCCACAGCACGAGCGCCGTGACGACCGCGACCGCGAACGCGACGGCGATCAGGAACGGCAGCTTCGGATTGCCCTTCATCCGCGCGATGCCCGGAATGCGTTCCGCGAAGCCGCCGAGCCCGAAATCCGCGCCCGCGCCGCCCGCGCCCGGCAGCGCGGCGGCCGCGGCGGCG
>NZ_KV786684.1:0-7549 GCF_001806955.1 Burkholderia sp. HMSC10F09 | reverse complement strand
CGCGGTGATCGACTGGGGGCGGTACGGCGAGATCTTCTCGTATAACGATCAGACGGAGATCTTCAGTCTCGAGGACGTCGAGTCCTGAAGCACGCCGGCCGGAACGCCGCTCCGGCCCGCTGCGCCACGCATCGGCGGCGGTGCATGGACACCGCCGTTACTGCAGATTGCCCCAGCGATCGACCGCCGGTTCGGCCGACGCCCATTTCCAGCGCGTGCCTTGCTGGCACGCATTCGCAAAATACCAGTCGGCCTTGTCGCCGTCCTTCACCGAGAACGCGAACTCCTTGCAGAGCGCGAGGGCAGTCGAATAGGCGCGCGTCACGCGCACTTCGCCTTCGCCGTTGTCGAGCGGAATCGTGTTCTTGACCTTCCACGGCTTCACTTCGCCGACGGCGAGGCTGCCCGCCGCCTGCGCGATCGCATCCTGCTGGTTCTGATGGAGCTGCTTCATCGTGCGGTTCACGGCTTCGTCCGTCGCGGCCTGCACCGCGATGCCGACCCCGACGCCGACCGCCGGATTCGCGGTCACGAGGCCGGTTGCCGCGCCCGCGAGCGCACCGCTCGCCGCGCCGACCGATCCGCAGCCCGACAGCGCGACGGCCGTCGCGCACAGCGCGCCGAGCGCCGCGATACGGATCGCGACGCTCATTGCAGCGCGCCCCAGCGTTCCGTCGCGGGTTCGGCGGAGGCCCATTTCCAGACCGGGCCGTCGCGGCAGATCGTGGCGACGTAGAACGCCGATTGCGCAGGCTTGTCGGGCTTCGCCGGCGTATCGACCGCGAACACGATTTCCTTGCAGTCGAGCGGGCCGACGCTGATCATCCGGCTGACCGTCACGCGGCCGTGCTCGTCGTCCTCGATCGGAAACGAATGATTCGTCGACCACGGCGCGACGCCACCGACGTCCAGCGGGCCCGCGGCCTTCGCGATCTGTTCCTGCGTATAACGGTGCGCGACGCGCTGCGTGTACTGCACGCCCGCGCGTGCGCCGGCGACCGCGCCAAGGCCGATGCCCGTCGCGACGGCGGCGTTGTTCGTGACCTTGGAGGCGATCGCGGCGCCGGCGATACCGGCGCCGGCCGTCGCACCTTCGCTGTACAGCGAATTGCAGCCGGACAGTAATGCGGCCGCAGCGGTGACTGCCAGCGCGATGCGCACCGGCATGGCCCGGTACGGCGATTCGAAACGAGTGTTCATCCCTGAGTGCAAATCCTGTCTGGGGAAGCGGCGGCGCGTGCGCGGCACGCGCCGTGTCATTGTTTCGCAATCGTCACAGGAAAACTGCAAAGCTTTGACAAATGGGGCGGCTGGCCACTGCGACCGGTCGGCGCTCCTGCATCGGCACGCCTTGCATCGACGAACCGCGCCAGCCGCTCCGGCCCGCGCGCACGCGCGCCGCCATTGTGGGCGAGTTGACGAGGCAGGGGTCGAAGCGTTACAAATTGAAGGGTTTTGTTACCGTTGCGCAAAACGAAGCTGCCTAAACTGTTTTGTCATCACTTGTTTCAACGACGGCCTCGTGCCGCATCGCATGCTATGAGACATCCCGTCATGCGTCGTTCGAAACGGTTCTCGCACCGGCCGCCCGACGCAGGCAACGACCGCTCGCGTCCACCGACCGACGCACCATCCGCACCGCCTGCCGGCGCGCCCGGCGAAACGCCGTCCGACGGCGATCACAACCAGGGCGGTGCGCGCCCGGAAGGGCTCGAGTATCAGCGCGACCTCGGGCAGGAGCAGGACGCCTGAGTCCCGCCGCGGTCGCCTTTCATCGCATCTCTGACGTCTGAACCGCCGCGCGGCAGCGTTTGCGCCGCCGCGCCCGTCATGGCGTGCGCCGCACGCCATTCAATCGAAATCGAGGAGGGGAAGCCGAATGAGCAGATTGATCGTGGTATCGAACCGTGTCGCCATCGGCGAGGACACACGCCCGAGCGCAGGCGGCCTCGCGGTCGGCGTGATGGACGCGCTGCGGGAAACCGGCGGCGTCTGGTTCGGCTGGAACGGCGAGATCGTCGGGACGCCGGACGCGGCGCCGGCGATCCGGCGCGACGGCAACGTGACTTATGCGACGGTCGGACTGACGCGCCGCGACTACGATCAGTACTATCGCGGTTTTTCGAATGCGACGCTGTGGCCCGTGTTCCACTATCGCGGCGATCTCGCGCGCTTCGACCGACAGGAGTACGCCGGTTATCTGCGCGTGAACGTGATGCTCGCGAAGCAGCTCGCCGCGCTGCTGCGCCCGGACGATCTGATCTGGGTGCACGACTACCATCTGCTGCCGTTCGCGCACGCGCTGCGCGAGCTCGGCGTGAAGAATCCGATCGGCTTTTTCCTGCACATTCCGTTTCCGTCGCCGGACGTGCTGCGGCTCGTACCGCCGCACGACGAGCTCGTGAAGTTCATGTGCGCGTATGACGTGACGGGCTTCCAGACCGATGCCGACAAGCAGGCGTTCACCGACTACATCGAGCGGCGCGGGATCGGCACCGCAAGCGAGGACGGCATGCTGCATGCACACGGCCGCGTCGTGAAGGTGGCCGCGTATCCGATCGGCGTGTATCCGGACGCGATCGCGCAGGCGGCCGTCCAGTACGGCGCGCGCAAGCCGGTGAAGATGCTGCGCGACGCACTGGGCGGCCGCAAGCTCGTGATGAGCGTCGATCGTCTCGACTATTCGAAGGGGCTCGTCGAACGCTTCCAGGCGTTCGAGCGCATGCTCGCGAATGCGCCGGGGTGGCAGGGGCGCGTGTCGCTCGTGCAGATCGCGCCGCCGACGCGTTCCGACGTGCAGACGTACCAGCGGATCCGCGAAACGCTCGAAGGCGAGGCGGGGCGCATCAACGGACGGTTTTCGCAGCTCGACTGGACGCCGATTCAATATCTGAACCGCAAGTACGAGCGCAATCTGCTGATGGCGTTCTTCCGCATGTCGCAGGTCGGCTACGTGACCCCGCTGCGCGACGGGATGAACCTCGTCGCGAAGGAATACGTCGCGTCGCAGGATCCGGCCGATCCGGGCGTGCTCGTGCTGTCCGAATTTGCGGGCGCCGCGGCGGAGCTGACGGGCGCGCTGCTCGTCAATCCGTACGACCTGTCGCAGATGGCCGACGCGCTCGAGCGCGCGCTGTCGATGCCGCTCGCGGAACGGCAGGCGCGTCATGAGGAGAACCTCGCGCGGCTGCGCGCGAACGATCTGTCGGTGTGGCGCGATACCTTCGTCGCCGATCTGCGCAGCGTCGCGGCGGCGGCCTCGGTCACGCAGCGTGCGGGCCGGCGCATCGCGCATGCGTGAGCACGCGAGCGCGTCCGGCGCCGCCCGGTGCGCGCCGGACGGCGATGCGCTCGATCGTTTTTTCGTCGTCACGGGCGGGCCCGGTTCGGGCAAGAGCACGCTGCTCGACGCACTCGAACAGGCGGGCTTCGCGCGTTCCGCCGAAGCCGGGCGCGGCGTGATCCGCGATCAGATGGCGATCGGCGGCCGCGCGCTGCCGTGGGACGATCGCGCCGCGTTCGCGGAGCTGATGCTGAGCTGGGAGATGCGCTCGTACGATCTCGCGCGGCGCGCGCGCGGGCCGGTGTTCTTCGATCGCGGCGTGCCGGACGTGATCGGCTATCTGCAACTGACCGGTATCGAGGTACCCTCGCATGCCGAAGCGGCCGCGCGGCATTTCCGTTATCACCGCCGCGTGTTCATCGCGCCGCCCTGGCGCGACATCTATGCGCAGGACGCCGAGCGGCGACAGGATTTCGACGAGGCCGTACGGACGTACGACGCGATGGTCGCCTGCTATACGCGTTACGGTTACCGCCTGATCGAACTGCCGCGCGCGAGCGTGAAGGCGCGCGTGCGCTTCGTACTGGACGCGCTCGACACGGCCTGAACGGCGCGTCGGCGCGCGGCGCGTTCAGGCCGACGCATCGGGCTGCGGCGAGGCGATGCGGAGCATGCTGACGACGGCCGCCGTCGCCGCGAACGCGGTGGCGACATAGAGCGCGATGGTCGGCCCGCGGTCGGGCGCGAGCCCGAAGATCAGCGCGACGAGCGCGGCGCCGAGCGTCTGGCCGGTGAGCCGCGCGGTGCTCAGCATGCCGCCCGCGCCGCCGCTGCGCGCGCGCGGCGCGGACGACAGCATCGCGCGATTGTTCGGCGACTGGAACAGCCCGAAGCCCGCGCCGCACAGCGCCATCCGCCAGACGATGTCGAGGGTGCCCGGATGCGCGCCGATCGTTGCGAGCGACAGCAGCCCGGCCGCGAACAGCGCGAGCCCGATGCCGCCGAGGATGCCGGCCGAGTAGCGGTCCGACAGCACGCCCGCGAGCGGCGCGGCGAACACGATGACGAGCGGCCACGGTGTCATGTAGAGCCCCGTTTCGACCTGCGAGAAACCGAGCGAATTCTGCAGCCAGAACGGCAGCGCGACGAACGCGAGCATCTGCGACGTAAACGATGCGACCGACGTGCAGATCGACAGTGCGAACATCGGGATGCGCATCAGGTCGACCGGCAGCAGCGGCGCCGGCTGCGACAACTGGCGCTTCACGAAGAAGTAGCCGACGACGAGCGCGACGATCAGTTCGGCCGCGACATACAGGCGGCCTTCGCCGTGGCCGAAACCGTCGACGGCCATGATCAGCAACCCGAACACGCACGCGTTCATCAGCGCGCTCGGGATGTCGTACGGCGCGTCGTGCAGCGGGTTCGTCGGCAGCGCGCGCACGCTGCCGAGCACGGCCGCGATGCCGATCGGCACGTTCACCGCGAACAGCCACGGCCACGATGCGAACGACAGGATCGCGGACGCCACCGTCGGCCCGATCGCCGACGACAGCGCGACGACCATCGCATTGATCGACAGCCCGCGCCCGAGCATCGACGACGGGTAGATCATCCGCACGAGCGCCGCGTTCACGCTCATGATGCCGGCCGCACCGAAGCCCTGGATCACGCGCATCACGGCTAGCGTCGGCAGCGAGCCGGCCAGCGCGCAGCCGAGCGAGGCAGCGGTGAACAACGCGAGGCCGGCGATGTAGACGCGGCGGTAGCCGATCCGTTCGCCGAGCGACGCGAGCGGCAGCAGCGTGATCGTGACCGCGAGCTGATACGCGTTGACGATCCAGATCGATCCGGCATCGGAGGCGTGCAGGTCGCGCGCGATCGTCGGCAGCGCGACGTTCGCGATCGCGCCGTCGAGCACGGCAAGCGTGATGCCGAGGGCGACGCAGACGATCGCCCAGTAGCGTTGCGGAAGCGGCAGGCCGGTATCGGCGTTCATGGCGGGAGTGAAAGCAGGTTGTCCGGCAGCGGCGCCCGGTTGCGTACGCAACGATGAAGACGGGCGATGACGGCGATGCGTCCGGCCCGGCGCAATGTCGCCGGAAGCGGACCGGCCGAGTGTATCACCGGCCCGCGTCGCGCGTATCGGACACGCGATGCCGGGCGGCGCGCCCTCAGCCTTCGAAGTCGAGGCCGCCGAGCCGCACCAGCGGATCGGCCTGCGTGCGCGACGCGAGATCGATGTCGCGCGCGCCCTGCCACGCATTCAGCTTCTTCGGCAGCGCGGCCAAGTAGTGCTCGAAGCGCTGCGCGCCGTCCGCTTCCATCAGCCGCTCGATCTCGTCGGTATCCCACGTGAGCTCGAGGTTCAGCGGATGCGCGAAGCCGCTCACGTGCTCGTGCGGTGCGCTGCGGATGCGAACGCGTGTGGGGTGCCCGTGGCCGCCGTACGGCACGACGTCGGTCGACACGTGATCGGCGAAGAAGGCGGCGATCGCCTGCGCGATGCGCGGCGCGAACTCGGTATCGAAACGGCGGGCGGTTTCGGGCTGCATGAGCGTCTCCTGAGTGCCGAAAATCGTAGCACGGCGGTGCCGCGTTTCGGCATGCCGCGCCGCCGTAATCGCGCGTTACCACTTGCTGCATCTATTACCGCCGCATGCGCCCACAATGCATCGCATCTCGTACCACTTCGCGTGGGAGCCTCACCATGAAAAAAATCGCTGCAGTCTGTGTTCTCGCCGGTTCGCTTGCGGTAGCCGGCCCGGCGTCCGCGCATGGCCGCGACGGCGGCGCGGTGATCGGCGCGCTGATCGGCGGCGCCGTGCTCGGCGCGATCGTCACGTCCGCGCTGAATCCGCCCGTCGCGTATCAGGCGCCCGTGTACCAGGCGCCAGCCTATCAGCCGCCGACTTACTATCAGGCGCCCGCGTATCAGCCGCCTGCGTATCCGGCCTATCAGCAGGCCCAGTATCAGGACGACGGCCCGCGCTATTGCTACGACCGCTATCAGCGTGCGTACGTGTGCGGTGCGCCCGTGTCGGGCGGCTATGCGCAGCCGGCCGGCTGGTAAGCGGCGCCTGCCGATACGTGGAGTTCGAATGACAAAAGGCCCTCGCGTCGTGCGAGGGCCTTTTTGCTGGCTGTACCGTGCGTCGGTCGCGTTCGGCGCGCCGGTGCGCGGATACAAACGGTTGCAAATCCGTCAGTGGCGATGCCCGCCACCGTCGCCGCGGCCGTGCCCGCCGCCGCCTCCGCCGTCGTTCCAGTCGCCGCGGCGGCCGCCGCGGCCCCAGCCGCCCCAGCCGTGATCGCCGCGGTCGCGATCCCAGCGGCGATAGTCGCGATGGCCGCGATCCCAGTCCCGTCCGCCGCCCCCGCCGCCCCAGATGTTGACCGTGCCGTAGACGGGCGAGGGCGCGTAAGCGGGGCCGTACGCGTAGCCCGGATCCGAGTAGTACGACTGCCCGTAGCCGTATCCGGCGTCCGGTCCGACGACGCAGCCGGCCAGCAGTGTGGCGGCGCCCGCGGCAGCAATGAGCTTCAGCATGATGTTCTCCGTTGGTTCCGCTATAAATACCGCGCGCGAGCGTTGCCGGCTGTTCGCAATTGTGTCGCGAAATTACAGCGGCGTAAGGTGTTGCGGGGAAAGTGTTAGCATCCCGGGCTCTTTTGTTTGCAAGGAGCACATCGATGAAATTCGCGATCCGGGCCGCGCTGGCCGCGTTCTGCGTGACGACTGCCGCGTGCGCGGCTACGCCTGCGTCGGCGCCGGCCGTATCGGCCGAGTCGATCAAGATGTTTCCGCAACCGGCAGCCGGCCAGCAGCGCTTCGTGATCGCGCTGCCCGCGCTCGAGAACGAAGGCGATGCGCGCGTCGAGTTGATGATCGGCAAGACGCTCGAGACCGACTGCAACCAGCACTGGTTCGGCGGCGAGCTCACTGCCGAGGACGTGAAGGGTTGGGGCTATCCGTACTATCGGCTGACCGACGTGAAAGGGCCGGCAGCGACGATGATGGCCTGCCCAGGGCAGACGCCGCAGCAGCGCTTCGTGCAGGTGCGCACCGACGGGCAGCTGCTGCGCTACAACAGCCGCTTGCCGCTCGTCGTGTACGTGCCGGACGGTTTCGACGTGCGCTATCGCGTATGGCACGCGTCGACGGACGTGCAGCAGGCAGTCGGCCGCTAACGCATTCGCCGGGCGCGGCGCCGCGCGATCACGACTGCGCGGGCGGCGCGGCGCCCGCGCCCGTGCCCGTCAGCG
>NZ_KV786683.1:0-28133 GCF_001806955.1 Burkholderia sp. HMSC10F09 | reverse complement strand
CCGGCCGCCGCGATCGCGCAGGCCGCCGCCGCGAGTCCGCAGACGAACAGCAGCGGCACCGACGCGACGCCCGCGAGCGCGGGCACGAGCATCGAGGCGAGCAGCCCGAGCTGTGCGCCGCCCGTCACGCCGAGCAGGTCCGGCGACGCGAGCGGATTGCGCGTCAGCGACTGGAACAGCGCGCCCGCGATGCCGAGGCAGCCGCCGGCGACGAGCGCAGCCGCGATACGCGGCAAACCGAGATCGAACAGGAACACGTGCGCGAGCGCGGCCGCGTCGCTGCCGGGCGCGGCGCGCCACCAGGCAAGCAGATCGGGCGCGACGCGCATCGCCGCGACGAGCGCGATCAGCACGATCGCGCCGATCGCGATCCGGCCGGCTCGGCGACCGGCTGCGGCGTGCGCGGCCTGCGTGCGCTTGCGTATCGCGACCGTCGTCGTCATGCGAGATCCCGGTCCGACGCGTGCGCGGCCTCGGGCGCGGCGGTCGCCGGCCCGTACGCCGGCACGCACATCGGCGCGCCCGTCTGCGGATGCGCGAGCTTCAGCATGTCGACGCCGAACGCGGCGCGCAGCCGTGCGGGCTCGAGCATCGCGTCGGGTGCGCCGTGCGCGACGACGCGGCCTGCGCGCATCAGCACGATCTCGTCGCTGTACGCGGCCGCCTGGTTCAGGTCGTGCAGCACCCAGACGATCGTCAGGCCGCGCGTGCGGTTCAGCGTGCGCAATGCGTCGAGGATGTCGAGCTGATGATGGATGTCGAGATAGGTCGTCGGCTCGTCGAGCAGCACGATCGACGCCTGCTGCGCGAGCGCCATCGCGATCCACGCGCGCTGCCGCTCGCCGCCGGACAGTGCGCCGACGTCGCGCTCGGCGTCGGCGGCGAGGCCGCTCGTGTCGAGCGCCTCGTCGATCGCCGCGTGGTCCGCGCGCGTGAGCCCGCGCAGGAAGCCGCCGTACGCATAGCGTCCGTACGCGACGAGTTCGCGCACCGTGAGCCCCGACGGAATCTGGTTGAACTGCGCGAGCATCGTCAGCTCGCGCGCGAGCGCGCGGCGACGAAACGATGCGAGCGGCCGCCCGTTGACTTCGACGTGGCCCGTGCGCGCCGGCTGCAGGCCGGCAAGCGTGCGCAGCAGCGTGCTCTTGCCGCAGCCGTTCGGGCCGCACAGCGCGGTCACGCGACCGGCCGCGATCGACAGGTCGAGCCCGTCGATCACGACATGGTCGCGATAGCCGACCGTCAGGCCGCGCGCGGCAAGCGCGGCAGGACGCCCCGTCATCGAGCCTCCGTTCGGTCGCGCGGGACCGTATGGCTTTGCGCCATCGCGACGACGACCTTGCGCGGCCCTTCGAACGGATCGCGCGCATGCGCCGTCAGCATGTTGTCGAGCATCAGCACGTCGCCCGTCTGCCACGGGAACACGATGCGCTGTCGATCGAGCACGCCGCGGATCTCGGCGAGCGCATCGGCTTCGAGCGGCGCACCGTCGCCGTAGTACACGTTGCGCGGCACGTTCTCGAGGCCGACCGCGTCGACGAGCGCTTCCTGCATGTCGTCGTCGAGCGCGGACAGATGAAACAGGTTCGCCTGGTTGAACCACACGCGATCGCCGGTGCGCGGATGCTTCGCGACGGCCTGACAGCGCTCGCGCGTGCGCAGCAGCCATTCGCCGTCGTCGTCGGTGCGCCAGCCGCATTCGATCCCGCGCGCCGCACACATCCGCTCGACCGCCGCGCGATCGTCGGTGCCGAACGCCTGCTGCCAGGGCAGATCGAGGCCCTGCCCGAAATTGCGCACGTACAGCAGCTCGCGCCGCTCGAAGCGCGCGACCAGCGCGGGATCGAGCGCGCGGTAGACCGCGCGGCTGTCCGCGATCGGCGTAGCCCCGCCCTTCGGCGCGGCGAGCGCGCAATGAAACCAGATCCGCATCGGCCATTCGCGCGTATACGACTGCTCGTTGTGCAGCGGAATCGCGCGATGCGGCGGATACTCGGTCGACGTATAGACAGCGCCCTCGACCTGGCTGCGCGGCGTCGACGCATATTCATAGCCGATCAGCGGATCGCCGAACGACGCCGCAAACCGCTGGAACGCGTCGATCGACGGTACGCGAAACCCCGTGAACAGCACGCCGCCCGCGCGTTCGAGCGTGTCGGCCGCGATGGCGCGCGCGAGCGGCGCGACGTCGTCGATCGACATGCCGTCGTCGCCGCGCGGCGACACGACGGTGGGCAGCCCCGGCTCGATACGCAGATCGTCGAGCGTCGGCAACGAAAGCAAGGTCATGCAAACGTCCTCTTCAGATGGCGCGCCGCGTCGCGGCGCCGCGGATCACGATGCGTTCGGCGCGCGCTCGCCGTCCATCGCGCGGCGCAGGCTCGCGGGGCGCATGTCGGTCCAGACGGTTTCGATGTGCGCGAGACAGTCGGCCTTCGCGCCGCGCACGCCCACCTCGCGCCAGCCGGCCGGCACGGGCCGGAACGTCGGCCAGATCGAATACTGTTCTTCGTCGTTGATGACGACCGTGTAGACGAGATCGTCGGAGTCGGCGGAAGGCGTCGTGGCTTGCGTCATGATCGGAAATCGCTTGAGACGGTTGAAGGTGCGAAGCGGCGATGCGGCCGCTCCTGTATCGAAGACGAACGGGCCGCGCGATTTTTTACCGGCGCCGCGTGCGGCCGCCGAGAAATACCGGGCACGCGACGCCGCGCTGGCAGGCGTCGAGGCACGCCGCGCAGTGGCGCTCGGCGTCGCGCACCATGAAGTGCACGAGCGTCTGCGACACGTTCA
The DNA here is from genome assembly GCF_001806955.1 of Burkholderia sp. HMSC10F09. Lineage (NCBI taxonomy): Bacteria > Pseudomonadati > Pseudomonadota > Betaproteobacteria > Burkholderiales > Burkholderiaceae > Burkholderia > Burkholderia sp. HMSC10F09. The sequence goes on along the minus strand of NZ_KV786683.1, from coordinate 25,340 downwards.
GCGCGCGCGCCGCGGTCTGCAAGGTTTCCTCGCGCAGCCGCACCATTTCGAATGCCGCGCGGCTGCGCGCGGGCAGATCGTCGAGCGCGGCCGATACGCGGCGCAGCGTGTCGCGCGTGATCAGCGCGGCCTCGGGCGTCGGCTCCGGCGACGGCACGTCGAAGCCGTCGTCTTCGTCCGCGTGATGGATGTTTTCGAGATTCTGGCGACGGCACGCGTCGATCGATGCATTGCGCACCATCCGCGTCACGTACGCGACCGGCTGGCGCACGGCATCCTGGTTCGGAAAGTCGACGAGCTTCACGAACACGTCGTGCACGACGTCCTCCGCGCGGCTCGCGCAGCCGAGAAAGCCGCGCGCGACGTTGACCAGCATGGCGCGATGCGCGATCAGCACGTCGAGCAGCGCGCCCTGCGCACGCGGTTCGGCGCCGCGTCGCGCGCGCACGGCGCCGCTTCCGGGAAACCGATTCGCCGGTGCCGCGACCGGTCGTTCGAGCACGTCCGCCATTGCCATCGATCTGCTCCGTCGTATTCCGAGATAGCGGAATGTAACGTAAACGCAAATCATTCTCAATCCGATTACCAACACCCCTGCCGGATGTGGGGAATAGTCTGATCAAACGGCGCGCCCGCCTGCGCGTGCCGCCGACGCGCGCGGCGAAGCTTACGGCGCGCCGTCCGACAAGGCGACGGGCCTTCGCGCGTGCCGCGTCCTGCGCACGCGGCTTCGGCGTGCATCGCGTCGCGGACCACGTGCGGACGACGCCTTTCTGTCATCTGACGAAATGCCTTCGACCGTTATTTGCGGTAGCAACTTATTACCACGTGAAATTTTCGGGGCTCGTACGATCGGGCTGCGGTTTCCAAGGGAGAACGACATGAAAACCATCGTGTTATCCGCCGTGATGATCGGCGCGTTATCGAGCGTGATGCTGACCGGCTGCGTGGCCTACCCCGCACCGGCGCAGGTCACGATCGGCTGGCACGGCGATCGTTACTGGGACGGACATCGTTACTGGGAACGCCGTGACTGGGAGGCGCAGCATCCGGGCTGGCACGACGACCGCCGCGATGACCGTCGCGACGAACCGCGCCCGCAGTGGTAACGCCGCGCCGCTTTCCGTAATCGCCAACTTCAACGACAGGACATCAACATGAAAACGCTACTGAAGACCCTCACCGCCGCCGCCGTCGCTGCTGCCGTGCTCGCACCGACGCTCGCGCAAGCGCATCCGCACCGCGTCTGCCATTTCGAGCATCACCATCACAAGGTGTGCCGCTGGGTGCGCTAAACACCGCGATGCGCCGCGCGAGCGGCGCGTCGTCGCATCGCGTCGCGTGCTCGCGCGCGACGCTCCTCAGTAGATGAACAGCCGGATCGTCGCGGTGCCGGTAAACGGCCCGATCTTCGGCGCCCCGAACGACTTCAGCACCGCATCGAGCGTCACGCTCTGATAGTTGACGCTGCCCGGCATCTGCGCGAGCACGAACTGCTGGTTGAACGGAATCGCGGTGCCGTTGCGATCCTCGATGCCGATCCCGAAATTGCTGTCGGCGGCCGGCACGAGCAAGCCGTTGCGCACCGCCTGGGCCGTCTCGAAGTAGCCGTCCACGCGCACCGGCACGCTGCACTGCTTGGTCAGCGCGACGCTGAACGTCTTGCGCGGCACGGCAGGCGAAAAGCCGGTGGCCGTCGCCTGGATCTGCCCGAACTTCACGACGCCCGGCTCGGGCGTGACCTTGACGTCCACCATGCACGGCGTCGGCTTCAGCTTCTGCAGCCCGCTCAGCTTGTAGCGGAAACTCGGATTGATGTAGTTCAACCCGCCCTTCCCGTCGAACTGGAAGACCGCGTAGACGTCCGACGGCGGTTGCATCCAGCTGCCGCGCTTGCGCACGACGACCTGATACGTGATGCTCAGCGGAAACTTTTCGCATCGTCCGGCGCGCACGTCGGCGTCGCTGAGCCGGCACGGCTGCACGTAGGTGCTCGTCTGCACGCCGTCGCCCGGCTGGCTGCTGCGGCCGAAATAGTCCTGGCCGAGATAGCGGATGCCGATCTCGAGCCCCCACGCGGCCGGATTCTGCTGCTCCGGATTCGCGTAGAAGTAGATCCATTCGCCGAACGTCTTCATGCTGCCGCCGAGATCCTTGTAGCAGTAGCCGGTCGTCGTGCGCGGCGGCGACACCCAAATCACGTAGCCGTCCGGCGCATCGGTCGGATACGACGCGACGTTGCCGATCGATTCGGTCAGCACCGTGCCGCCGCCGTTCGCGACGCAGCGTACGGCCCACGCGGGTTGCGCGAGCGCGAACAGCAGCACGCAGACGCTCCAGCCGAACCACGCGCGCAGCCGGCCGGCAGCACGCGGCCGTCGTGCGCCGCTCATCGCTTCACGCTCTTGCAGGCGCCCGCGTCGCACGCATACTCGACCGCGACCTGGCCGCCGTAGTCGTCGACGTGCGTGAGGAACAGCGTCGACGGCGCCGCGCCGTCGAACCGCAGGTCGGCCGTGCTCATCGGGTTCACCATCAGCGGATCCATCGGCACCGGCGTCTTCTGCGCGCCCGCGGCGAGCGCGACGATCGTCACGTGGTACGGCGTCGGGTTGTCGAACACGAGCCGATGCGCGGCGGTGTCGACGCGCAGCGTCATCGGCAGCGTCCAGTCCTCGTCGCGCGCGGGCTGCACGCCCTTCGGCCGGTAGAACAGCTTCATCTGCGTATGCAGCGCGATCTGCAGCGTGTTCGGCGTGTCGGTCTTCGGCGGCACTTCGCGGATGTTCAGATAGAACACCGATTCGCGATCGGTCGGCAATTCGGCACCGGGCAGCTTCGCGATGCGCAGCACGTTGCGCTCGTTCGCTTCGACGCGCTGCAGCGGCGGCACGACCATCAGCGGCGACGTGATGCGCTTGCCGTTCGCGTCCTCGAGCCACGACTGGACGAGATACGGATAGGTCGCGCTCTTGTTCGTCACCGTGACGACCGCGGCCTGCTCGCCTTCGTTGAAGATCACGCGCGTGCGGTCGGGCACGATCGACGCGTGCGCGGCGCAGGCGACGAGCGCGCCGGCCGCAACGAGCAGCGACGACGTGCGGCGCACGCCGGGAAGGGAATGAAAGTGCTTCATCGCAACATCCGTCAGTGAATCGTTTCGGGTTGGGCGGCCGCGGCGTGCGGCGCGACCGTCGTGTCGCACGCGACCGGAATCGGCGTGCCTTCGAGTTGCAGGCGGTTCGGCAGCGTGTCGACCGTGCAGAGCGTGCGTTCGCCTGCGCGCACGACCAGCGACGACTTCGGCTGCACCTGCGTCAGATACGCGGCGCCGCCCTCGCCGACGATGCCGAGCTCCTTGCCGTTCGCCGCATCCTGCACCGACGCGCCGAACGGCAGCGGCTTGCCGGCCGCATCGGTCAGCGTCAGATAGAGGTTGCTGCCGCGCGCGGCCGAAAACTGCACGAAGCCGATCGCGCCGTCGGTCAGCACCATGCGCTGGATCGGATTCGACACCTGCACTTCGAGCGGCAGCTTCTCGACGTTGACCGCCGCGTCGTACACGTTGTACGGCGAGATGCCGTCGAGCACCGCGTAGCCGCGCGAATCGGTGTGCGTCAGCGTGCCGGACAGCGGCACGTCCCGCACGCCGTCGGTCGACACCAGCAGCCGCGTGTCGCCCGCGTTGCCGTTCGCATGCGCGGCGATGCCGTACTGCGTCGCGACGAGCGAGCCGTCGACCTCGAGCGATGCGGCCGCGTAACCGTTCGCGACCGTCGACGCCTGCGCGGTCAGCTGATACGCGGACGTGCGCTGGCGGAAGCTCGCGTTCGCCGACGCGCGGCCGTCGGTCGTGCCGGCGCTGATCTGGTACGTGCGGCCGGCCGGATCGTCGTACAGGTAGCCGGCGTTGACGCTCGTGCTGCCGTTGCCGGTCGTCAGGTTCGACGTGACGGTATGGCGGCCGCCGATCGGCAGCGTCGCGGTCACCGAAACCTGGTTGCCGCTCGCGCCCGCGCTCTGCGTGCGAAACGCCGACACGCTGACGTTCAGGTTGCGCAGCGCGCCGACCGAGAAGGCGCGCGTCAGCGTCACACCGACGCGCTGCTCGGACGCGCGTTCCCAGTACGTCGTCTGGTCGTACGAGAAATAGGCCGACGTATCGCCGAAGCGCTTCGACATCGTCGCCGAGTAGCGTTGCTTGCTGTTCGCGAGACCGTATGCGGTCGGGTCGCCCGAGAACTGCGCGAAGTTCGTGTAGTCGCGTTCGGAAAAGCGATAGCCGAAGAAGCGCACGTCCGCGTCGAGCCCGTCGAAATGCTTCGAATAGTTGATGCGGTACGCGTTGCCGTGACGCGTCGCGCCGTTCCACCAGAGCCGGGCGCGTGCATGCGTGACGTCGGCCGACACCGCACCGAACGTGCCGAAGTCGCGGCCGACGCCGAGCGCGATCGACGTATAGCCGGACGCGGCGATGAAGCCGCCGTACACGGTGACGTCGAACGGCAGCCCGTACGCCGCCTCGCCGAAGCCGAAGAACGGCGTGATGCCCGCGCCGCCGAAGCGCCGCGGCTTGCCGACCGCGGCCTTATAGCGGAACTGCCCCGTGCGCGCGAGGAACGGCACGGCCGCGGTCGTCACCTGGAAGCGCTGCACGCTACCGTCCTCTTCCTCGACCGCGACGTCGAGCGTGCCCTGCACGCTCGTGTCGATGTTCTGCAGCGCGAACGCACCGGGCGACACGCGCGTCACGTACAGCACACGCCCCTGCTGCGACACGGTCACGGTCGCGTTGGTGCGCGCAACGCCGGAAATCAGCGGCGCATAGCCGCGCAGCGACGGCGGCAGCATCCGGTCGTCGCTGCGGATCGACGCACCGGTCAGCGCGAACGTGTCGAAGATGTCGGAGCTCAGATAGTCGTCGCCGAACGTGACGGTCGACTGGATCGACGGCAGCGCGCGGAACGCGTAGAGGCGGCTGAAACGGAACGTGCGGTCCGCGTAGACGGTATTGCTGACGTTCGACTGCGCCTGGTAGTCGCCGCGCACGCGCCACGCGCCCCAGTTCGCGCCGATCGTCCCATACGCCTGGACCGCATTCGTCTGCCGGCCGCCCGAACCGAAGCTGCGATTCGTGTTCGCGATCACGCGATAGTCGAGCATCGCGCCCGCGATCCCGTCCGACCAGCGTTCCGGCGGCAGATACGTGCCGTCGGTGAACTCGAGCGCAGCCTGCGGAATCGTGATCCTGAGCCGGCCGTCGCCCTTCAGGTAGCGCACGGTCACGCCCTCGATCGCCGCGAGATCGACGCAGCGCCCGCCGTGGAAACGCGGCAGCTCTTTCGCGAGCGACGGCTTCAGGCCGAACTGCGCGACCAGCTCCGCGCGCAGGCAGGGCTTGCCCGCGCCCGACGCGTCGAGCGCGACGAACTCGATCGGCTGCAGCCCGTAGAACAGGTCGTTGACCTGCACCTCGAGCATGTACTCGCCGGGCAGCGTGAAGTCGGCCTGCGAGAACTGCGACAGGTCGACGTCGGTCGCCCCGTCGATGCTGAGAAACGACGAATTGAATTCCGTCGCATGGCTCTGGCTGCCGACGACCAGCACGGAGACGCAAAGGAGGGAATGTCTGATTCGCACGCGGCGCTACGGGAAAGTCGTGGGACGAAGGGAAATGGGCGCAATGCGGGAGGAGCGATGCGCACATCGCGTCCTCCCGAACCGGCGCTTACTGGTAGCGGACCGTGAAGTTCGCGACGCCGTCGGCCGTGCCGGGCTTCACGTCGGCCGCGACCGCTTCGTACATCGCCGCGAAGCGTGCGATGTTGGTGCCGTTCTGCAGCACGGTCGGCGCCTTCTGCTCGACGCCGTTGTCGAGGTATTCGCCCGACGCGCTCTGCAGGCGGATGCCGACGTTCTACGCGGAGCCGATCGTCGCGAACAGCTTCGGCTGGCCGGCGCTCGACGTGCCCGTGAACGTGAAGAACGCGTTCTGCGCGACGCTCGTGTCGCAGTCGGTCAGCTTGATGTCGAAGTTGGTCGCGGTCGACTTGTCGCCGGCCTGCTTGAACACGTTGGTCGGCACCTTGCCGAGGTTCACGGTCTGGTTGTCCGAACCCGAATCGATGCCGCATGCACCGGCGACGATCTCGCCGGTGAAGTTGATCGTGCCGGTGCCGCTGTTTGCGCCCGCAGCGAAAGCGGACGTGGACAGAACGGCGAGTGCGGCGGCGGTCAGGAGGGTTTTTTTCATGGCGTTTCCGTATGAATTGCAAATGGAAATAACGACGTGGCGGACGCATTCGGTAGCGTATGGTCGGCTCCCGTCCGTCACGAGGCGGCATTATCGAGATAAGTTTGAAAGAACTCTGTAAAGCATTGTTAAATCAAACCTGACAATGTTCGATTCAACGAATGCGAATTGCGTCATTTCGTCGCAATTCTCCGCTTTCCAGAATCGATATTCCGGACACGCAAAGCGAGCGAAAGCGTTTGATGATTAAAGACAATTCGCGACACGAAGCGGCGCCGCCCCGCTCCGGCTTGTCTGCATTGGGTTTCTCGCGGCCCTGCCGCGAAAGGACAAGATCCTGTCACGCGCCGCCATCGTTGTCCGGCCGCAACGAAACGCGATCCGTATTTTCAACTGAGAGGAAATAACGCCATATTGGCTCGAAGGCGAATTAATCACGCAAACGATTGCGCGATTCGATTTAACGTTTTACGACAGCATGTCGACCTTATTATTCAGCGCATGCCGTAATTAATCGCTCCGTCAATTCGTCCTGAATATTTGCCATTTCCGCCATATCCGTCTCGTCGAAATAAGATTCGAATGGCGGATCAAATGGAAGAAAAAAGCGACGCAGATGGCCGCTCGCACGCGGGGCCGGTTGCAGCATGCAATCGGACGCTCGCCTGCCGAGCGGCCGGCGGACGAAAAAAACGCCGCTGTCGCACGAAGCGGCAACGGCGCGCGATTGTCGACGCGACGACGCGTCAGCGCGTCACGCGTCGTCGGCGGCCGCGCCGGGCGTCCAGCCGCCGCCGAGCGCGCGATACAGCGCGATCGCGTTCGCGAGCCGCAGCTGCCTGAGCCGGATCAGCTCCTGTCCGGATTCGTAGGTGCTGCGCTGCGCGTCGAGCAGTTCGAGATAGGTCGCGACGCCGCCCGCGTAACGACGTTCCGCGAGCTTCAGTCGCGCGTCGTCGGCCGCGTGCACGTCGCGCTGCGCGGCCAGCTGGCGCTCGATCCAGTCGCGTGCCGTGAAGGCGTCCGCGACCTCGCGGAACGCGACCTGCACGGTCTTTTCGTACTCAGCGACCGCGATGTGCCGCCGCGCGTTCGCGACGTCGAGATTCGCGCGATTGCGGCCGCCGGCAAAAATCGGCAGCGTGATGCGCGGCGCGAAGTTCCAGACGCTCGTGCCGGCTGCGAACAGGCTCGAAAACGCGTCGCTGACCGAGCCGTAATCGGTCGTCAGCGCGATGCGCGGGAAAAACGCGGCGCGCGCGGCGCCGATCTGCGCGTGCGCCGCCTTGAGCCGCGACTCGGCCTGCCGGATGTCGGGACGCCGCTCGAGCAGATCGCTCGGCGCACCGGGTGCGACCGGCGCGATCGTCAGCGCGTCGAGCGCCGTATCGTCATCGCGCACGTCGCGCGCGAAATCGCCGGCAAGCAGTTGCAGCGCGCGCACGGCCTGCGCGTGCTCGCGCTGCAGCGCCGCGTGCGATGCGCGCGCGGCCGCGACCAGCATCTCGGCCGAACGCAGTTCGATCGCATCGCTCGTGCCGGCCGCATAGCGGCGTTGCGTGAGCGCGGCGATCCGTTCGCGCGCGTCGAGCGTGCGCTCGGCGAGCGCGCGCTGTTCGTTCAGCGCGCGTTCCGCGACGTAGGCATTCGCGACTTCGGCGATCACGCCGATGCGGACCGTGCGCTGCGCGTCGGCCGTCGCGAAGTACTCGGCCAGCGCCGCATCCGACAGATTGCGCACGCGCCCGAACAGATCGAGTTCGTATGCGCTGATGCCGACACCCGCGCGATACAGCCCGCTCACCGCGCTCTCGCGCAGGACCGGATCGTATTGCCGCGTGCGTTCGTAACCGGTGCTCGCGTCGATCGACGGCATCCGTTCCGCACGCTGCACGCCATACATCGCGCGCGCCTCGTCGAGCCGGCCGGCCGCGATCCGCAGATCGCGATTGTTCGCGAGCGCCGCGTCAATCCACGCGTGCAGCGCCGGCGCGGTGAAATAGCTGCGCCAGTCGTCGAGCAGCGCCGCATCGGCGCCCGGCACGGAAGCCGACGGCGCGTCGTGCGTAGCGTCGGCGCCGTTCGTATACGCGGACGGCACCGGCGCAGCCGGACGCTCGTAGCGCGGCGCGAGCGAACAGCCGGCCAGCACGAGCGCGGCAGCCAGCGCGAACGGCGCGCGCCGCGCGGTGCGGCGCCAATCGGAGCGATGCCTCATCGCGAACCCTCCACGTTGACCGCCGGCGCGCTGCCGCGTCGGCGCGTGCCGAAGCCGAACAGCCGGCCGACGACCACGAAGAACAGCGGCACGAGAAACACCGCGAGCACGGTTGCGGCGATCACGCCGCCGAGCACGCCGGTGCCGATCGCCGTCTGCGCGCCCGATGCGGCGCCCGACGCGAACGCGAGCGGCAGCACGCCGACGCCGAATGCAAGCGACGTCATCACGATCGGCCGCAGCCGCAGCCGTGCGGCCTCGAGCGCCGCCTCCGCGAGCGACATACGCTGCGCGAGCAGATCCTTCGCGACTTCGACGATCAGGATCGCGTTCTTCGCGGACAGCCCGATCGTCGCGATCAGCCCGACCTTGAAATAGATGTCGTTCGGCATCGCGCGCAGCGTGACGCCGAGCACCGCACCGATCACGCCGAGCGGCACGACGAGCATCACCGCGAGCGGGATCGACCAGCTCTCGTAGAGCGCGGCGAGCGCGAGGAACACGACGAGCACCGACAACGCGAACAGCAGCGGCGCCTGTGCGCCCGACAGCCGCTCCTCGAACGATTGCCCCGACCACGCATGGCCGATGCCGGCGGGCAGCGTCGCGGCGATCCGTTCGATCGCGGCCATCGCTTCGCCGCTGCTGTGGCCGGGCGCGGCCGAGCCGTTGATCGTAAACGACGGATAGCCGTTGTAGCGCGTGAGCTGCGGCGGCCCGAGCGTCCAGTGCAGCGTCGCGAACGCGGCGAGCGGCACCATCTCGCCGCGCGCGTTGCGCACGCGCAGCTTCTTCACGTCGTCCGGATCGAGCCGGTGCTGCCCGTCGGCCTGCACGATCACGCGGCGCACCTGCGTGCCGTGCATGAAGTCGCCGATATAGTCGGAGCCGAACATCACCGCGAGCGTCGTATTGATCTCGTCCATCGACACGCCGAGCGCCGACGCCTTCGCGCGATCGATGTCGAGCTTCAGCTGCGGCGCGTCCTGCGTGCCCGCGAACATCAAATCGGTCAGCGCCGCGTCCTTGGCGCCGGCCGCGAGCAGCTGCTCGCGCGCGGCGCTGAACGCGGCGTAGTCGAGCCCGCCGCGGTTCTGCATCCGGAAGTCGAAGCCGCCCGTCGAACCGAGATCGGGCAGCGCCGGCGAATTCATCGCGAACACGGTCGTGTTCGGCGTGCCTGCGAAACGCTCGTTGACGCGCGCGACGATCGCCTGCACGTGATCGCGCGCAGCCTGGCGCGCGTTCCAGTTCTTCAGCGTGACGAAGATCATCCCGCCGTTCGGCCCTTCGCCGTACAGGTTGAAGCCGCCGAGCGCGAACGTATACGCGGCCGGCTCCTCGCGGCGGAGATACGATTCGACTTCGCGCACGCTCTGCATCGTCTCCGCGAGCGGCGTGCCCTGCGGACGGATCACCATCACCATGAAGTTGCCCTGATCCTCGTCGGGCAAGAACGCACTCGGCAGACGCGTGAGCATCAGCGCGGCCACGGCCGTCAGCACGCCGTACACGACGAGCCAGCGCAGCGGCTTGTTCAGCATCGCGCCGACGCGCGTCGCGTAGCGCTGCGTCGAGCGCGCGACGAAGCGGTTGAACCAGCCGAAGAAGCCGCGCTTGTCGTGATGGCCGTCGTCGACGGGCTTGAGCAGCGTCGCGCAGAGTGCGGGCGTCAGCGACAGCGCGAGGAACGCAGAAAACGCGATCGACACCGCGAGCGACAGCGCGAACTGACGATAGATGTTGCCGACCGCGCCGCCGAAGAACGCCATCGGCACGAACACCGACGTCAAGACGACCGTGATCCCGACGATCGCGCCGCTGATCTGTTTCATCGCCTTGACCGTCGCGTCGTACGGCGCGAGCCGCTCCTCGACCATCAGCCGCTCGACGTTCTCGACGACGACGATCGCATCGTCGACGAGGATGCCGATCGCGAGCACCATCCCGAACATCGTCAGCACGTTGATCGAGAACCCGGCCGCATACATCGCGCCGAACGTGCCCGCGAGCGCGACCGGCACGACGAGCGTCGGTATCAGCGTCGCGCGCAGGTTCTGCATGAACAGGAACATCACGAGGAACACCAGCACGCCCGCCTCGATCAGCGTCGTGACGACCTTGTTCATCGACACGCGCACGAACGACGAGGTCTCGTACGGAATCTGATACTTCACGCCCGGCGGGAAATAGGCGGACAGCTCGTCCATCGCCGCGCGGATCCGCTTCTCGGTGGCGACCGCATTCGAACCCGGCGCGAGCTTGATACCCATGCCGACCGCGACCTTGCCGTTCACGTACGACGGATAGTTGTAGTCGCTGCCGCCGAACTCGATGCGCGCGACGTCGCGCAAATACAGCGCGGCGCCGTCGGCCTGCGAGCGCAGTGCGATCGCGCCGAAATCGGCCGGCGTTTTCAGCGGCGCGTCGGCGAACACGGTCGCCGCGATCGGCGCGCTGTCGGGCACGGCACTGCGGCCGATGTCGCCGACCGTCACGCGCGCGTTGTGCGCGCGCACCGCCGCCGCGATATCGGACGCGGTCAGCCCGTGACCGGCGAGCTTCACCGGGTCCGGCCAGATCCGCATCGCGTACTCGGCACCCCAGAACTGCACGCGGCCGACGCCGTCGACGCGGCGCAGCGCCTGCACGACGTTCGCCGACGCGTATTCGCCGAGCTGCACACCGGTCATGCGGCCGTCGTCCGAGGTCAGCGACACGACGAGCTGGATGTTGTCGGCCGCCTTCTCGACCTGGATGCCGTCGCGCCGCACGGGCTCCGGCAGCCGCGCCTCGACGCTCTTCAGCCGGTTCTGCACCTCGACGGCTGCGAGATCGGCGTTGACGCCCTGCCGGAACGTCAGATACAGCGACGCCATGCCCGCGCTGCTCGTCGCCGACGTATACAGCAGGCCCGGCGCGCCGTTCATCTCGCGCTCGATCAGCGCGGTCACCGATTCCTCGACGACCTGCGCGGACGCACCCGGATACGTCGCATAGATGCTGACGACGGGCGGCGCGATGTCCGGATATTGCGCGACGGGCAGCGCGCGAATCGCGAAGGCGCCGCCCAGCATGATGAAAAGTGCGATCACCCACGCGAATACGGGGCGATCGATGAAGAAACGTGCCATGGTCAGCGCTACCGGTCAGGTTTGACGGCCGAGCGCGCCGGAGGCCGCCGCACCCGGCGCCGCATGCGCGGGCCGTGCGTCGACGGGCTTCACGACAGTGCCGGGGGCGAACTGCGCGGCGTTGTCGACGATCACGCGCTCGCCGCCGTTCAACCCGCGCGTGATGCGCCAGTCGCGGCCGCTCATCCGGTCCGCGACGACTTCGACGTCCTTCACGCTGCCCGCCGCATCGACGACGCGCACCGACGTGCGTTCGGCCGTACGCAGCAGCGCGTCGCGCGGCACGAGCAGCGCGCGGTGGTCGACCGCCGCATCGAGCGCGATCCGCACGTACGCGCCCGGCAACAGTTCGCGCTCGGGATTCGGGAACAGCGCGCGCATCGCGACGGTATCGGTGGTCGGATCGACCGCGAGATCGCTGAACAGCAGCTTGCCCTTCAGCGGATACGGCGTGCCGTCGGCGCGCAGCAGCGTCACCGCGACGTCCTGCTGCGCGATGCCGGTCGCGCGCCCGCTTTTCACGGCGCGCCGCAGCGCCTCGACGTCGGCGGCCGGCTGCGAGAAATTCACGTAGATCGGATCGAGCTGCTCGACGGTGGTGAGCGGCGTCGCTTCGCCCTGCCCGACGAGCGCGCCTTCGGTCACGAGCGCGCGCCGCGCCCGGCCGGAAATCGGCGCGGTCACGTTCGCGTAGTCGAGCTGCAGCTGCGCACGCGCGAGTTCGGCCTTCGCCGACGCGACTTCCGCCTTGGCCTGCGTGTCCGCCGCGACGGCCTCCGTGTAGTCGCGCTCGCTGACGGCGTGATCGCGCACGAGATCGGCATAGCGCCGCCGCTTGTCGGCGGCCGCGGCCGCCGCGGCCTGTGCCTTGGCAAGCGCGCCCTGCGCCGCATCGCGTGCCGCCTTCAACGGCGCGGGATCGATGCGAAACAGCACGGCGCCCTGCTTCACTTCCTGGCCTTCGTCGTACGTGCGTGCCGTGACGATGCCGGCGACGCGCGCGCGAACTTCCGCGCGTCGATACGCATCGAGCCGGCCCGGCAGCTCGACGGTCATCGGCACCGCGACCGGACGCACCGTCACGACGGTCGCCTTCTGCACGGCCGCCGGCTCGGCATCCGGTTTGCCCTTTCCGCAGCCGGCCGCGGCCACGGCGACGGCCAGCGCGAGCGGCGTCAGCCGGCACGACAGCGAGCGTTTGTCATTCATCTGGGACCTCGGATCGTGCGCCGCCGATACAATGCGGCGGCTCAGGGTCGCCGATTATAATCAGTCACGACTGATTAAATACAGCGATCCTCCGTCCAATCGTCAGACTGTCTCAATAAAGCGACAGCGTAATGTAAGGAAACTCGATACATGGCTCGCAAGACCCGGGAAGAATCGCTCGCCATCAAGCACCGGATCCTCGATGCCGCCGAGCTTGTGCTGCTCGACAAGGGCGTCGCGCAAACCGCGATGGCGGACCTTGCCGAGGCCGCCGGCATGTCGCGCGGCGCCGTGTACGGCCACTACCGCAACAAGATGGAGGTGTGCCTCGCGATGTGCGACCGCGCGTTCGCGCGCACGTCCGAGGGCTTCGAGGCCGGCGACGGGCTGCCGGCGTTCGCGACGCTGCGGCACGCCGCCTCGCACTATCTGCGCCAGTGCGGCGAGCCCGGTTCGATGCAGCGCGTGCTCGTGATCCTCTATACGAAGTGCGAGCAGAGCGACGAGAACGCGGCGCTGCTGCGCCGCCGGATGCTGCTCGAACTGCAGACGCTGCGGATCACGAAGGCGCTGCTGCGCCGCGCGATCGAGGCGGGCGAACTGGCGTGGCGGCCGTCTATCTCGTCTCGCTGCTCGAAGGCGTGTTCGCGTCGATGATCTGGACGAACCGGCTGCGCGGTAGCTTGTGGAACGACGCGGAGGCGATGCTCGATGCGGGTTTCGACGCGGTGCGGACATCGGCCGCGCTGCGCCGTCCCGCACACAAATTGCCGAAGCCAGCGAAACGATCGCAATAAATGCCGATTTAACCCGATTTACCGCAGTGCGAAACGAGTGAGTCGACCCTCTTTAAAATTTTTAACATCTTCCGGAACATCGGTAGACTCGCGCTGTCAGCTTTCTTTAGCGTCTTCGTGATAACCGGGTTCGACCCGGCATGCACGCCGCCGTTCGAAGCGGGTTTGCCCGCGCGTTGGGTCGAACGGAAACGACACAGGCCCCTGGCGGGGCCTGTTTTGTTGCACGCCCGCCGCCCGCCCCGTCGCCGTTCGACGGATGAGCCGCCGGCGGTCCCGCCCACACCCCCGTGAACCGCTTTTCTGGATGTGGACCCTTGCTCAAGTTTGCCGCAACTCGTGATGCTTCCGCGCCCGGCCGCGCGCAGCGCTTCGTGCGCGCGCTGGTGCCCGCCGCGGTGCTCGGCGCGCTCGCCGCGCTCGGGCTGGCCGCCGCACTGCCGGCCGTCTCGCAACGGCCCAGCCCCGTCGACGCCGACACGGTCGTGCTGCCGCAGCGCGTGCTGTCCGACACGCCGTTCCCCACCGCACAACATTTCGTGACGAGCGAACTCGCCCGCACGATCGGCGAGCGCAGCGCGCAGCCCGGCTTGTTCGCGCCGCTCAGCGCGCACCGCAACGACATGCTGGGCTACGCGAACCTGTTTACGCTCGCGCCGCCCGAGCCGCTGCACGGCATGCGCGCGGGCACGATCGAGCTGTCGCTCGCCGATACGCTGAACCGCATCGACGTACCGCCCGAAGTCCGGATCCAGCTCGGCGATCTCGTCAGCGGCAAGGTCGCGATGCACGCGAGCGCGAAGCGCGGCGACTATTACCGCGTCGCGTTCGATACGCGCGGCGAAGCGCCGCGGCTCACCGCGCTCGAGCTGCGCGTCGCGGGCCGCACGTTCGGCGCGATCTGGTTCCGCGCGCCGGGCGCCGAGCACGGCGCGTACTACACGCTCGACGGCGCGCCGCTCGAAGCGGCCGCGTTCACGATGCCGGTGAAGTGGACGCGCATCAGCTCGTTCTTCGGCGAGCGCATTCATCCGCTGTCGCAGGCGATGGCGTTCCATACGGGCGTCGACCTCGCCGCGCCGTCCGGCACGCCGGTCGCGGCCGCCGCCGACGGCGTCGTGTCGTTCGTCGGCACCGATCCGGGCGGCTACGGTCATTACGTGATCGTCGATCATGCCGACGGCTATTCGACGTACTACGCGCACCTGTCCGCGTTCGCGCGCGGGCTCAAGGTCGGCGAAGTCGTCAAGCAGGGTCAGCGCATCGGCTCGGTCGGCATGACCGGCGCGGCGACGGGTCCGCACCTGCATTTCGAGGTGCGCGTCGCGAACGAGCCGGTCGATCCGCTCGTCACGCTCGCGAGCGCGCAGACGGCGCTATCCGACATGCAACTGACCGCGTTCCGGCAGGAAGCCGCCGAATGGCGTTTCCGTCTCGCATCGATCAGCACCGCGCCGTTCGCGTTCGTGCAGAACGACGGCCCGCTGTGGGGCGACTTCGCGATCGACAAATCGACGCTGCGCGCCGTGTTCGACACGCACTACGCGGCGTCCTGATCGGCGGCGATACGCGGCGCGCGCGGCGTGCACGCCGCGGCGTCGCATGCGCGGCCCCGTTCGCGCGGGGCGCGCGACAGCAACCAGCGCGCGGCGCCGTCGAGCGACGCGCAGATGATGAGGTAGATCGCGGCGACGAACAGGAAGATCGGCGCCGGATACACCATCAGCCGGTTGTTCACCTGCGTCGCGACGAACGACAGTTCCGGCACGCCGACGATATACGCGAGCGACGTGTCCTTCACGAGCGCGACCCACTGGTTCACGAACGACGGCGTCATGATGCGCACAGCCTGCGGCAACAGCACGTGGCGCACGGTCTGCCAGCGCGTGAGCCCGAGCGACAGCCCCGCTTGCCACTGGCCGGCGCCCGCCGCGACGATCCCCGCATGCACGGCGTGCGCGAGATACGCGCCGCCGACGAGCGCGAGTGCACACACGACGCTCGCGAGCCCCGGCACGTCGGTATGCAGCAGGATCGGCATCAGGAAATACGTCCAGAAGATCAGCATCAGCACGGGAATCGCGCGGAAGAAGCCGATGAACGCGAGCAGTAGTACGCGTGCCGGCCCGCGCGCGAGCGCCATCGCGACGCCGAGCCCCACGCCCAGCGCCGCCGACGCGACGGCCGACGCGATCGCGAGCACCAGCGACAACGCGGCCCCGCCGAGCGGGCCGTCCGGGAACGCGCCGACCAGCAGGTACGGGAGATTGGAGAACAGCAGCGAGAAATCCATCGTCAACGCCCTGCCCCGAGCCGGTCGCGCCATTGCGTAGCCGCGTACGCGCCGGCCTCGATCGCGGCCACCGCCGCGACATACAGCACGGTCGCCACGCCGAACGCGGCGAAGGTCTTGAACGTCTCCGTCTCGACCTGCCGCGACGCATACGACAGCTCGGCGACGCCGATCGCCATCGCGAGCGACGAGTTCTTCACGAGATTCATGTATTGGCCGAACAGCGGCGGCAGCGCGATACGCACGGCCTGCGGCAGCACCACGTAGCGCAGCGACTGCAGCGGCGTAAGCCCGAGCGCCGCGGCCGCGTCGTGCTGTGCACGGCGCACGCCGCGCAGCCCGGCTTCGCATTCCTCGGCGACGAACGCGGCCGTATAGGCGCTCAGCCCGACCCAGCCCGCGACGAATTCGAATGACGGCCATGCGAGCGTGAGCGGCCCCATGCCGAGTTCGTGGCGTGCGTTCAGCCACGCCGTCCAGGTGTCGGGCAGCAGCGACGCGACGCCGAAATACCAGAACAGCAACTGCACGAGCAGCGGCGTGTTGCGAAACGCGACGACATAACCGGCGGCCAGCGCGCGGAGCCCGCTCGCGCGAGCATGCCGCGCGACGGCGAGCAGCAGCCCGCCGACGGTTGCGGCGAGCGCCGACGCGGCGGCGAGACCGAGCGTCAGCAGGAAGCCGTGCCAGAGCCAGAACAGATATTTGGGCGCCAAGCCGAGCATGATGCGACGGTGCGGGCGCGCAGCGCGCGCCACGAAGAAAGAAGCAGAAAACGCCGCGATCCGTGCGCGCCGGCCCAGCCGGCGGCCGATCGCGGTGCGCGGGGTGTGCGGCTCAGGTCTTGTCGCCGATGCGGAAGATGCGCGCGAGCGGCGTTTTCGTCGTCGGCCCGAACCACGCGTCGTAAATCTGCGCCGCGCGGCCGTTCGCCTCGAGCCCCTTCAGCGTGTCGTTCACGAAGCCGAGCAACCGCGTTTCGCCCTTCGGCACGCCAACGCCCATGTAGTCGTTCGAGATCGTAAACGGCGGGATCTCGTAGTTCTGCTTGTCCGGCACGTTCGCGAGCAGCCCGATCAGCTTCGGGCCGTCCTGCGTGATCGCCTGCACGTTGCCGGCGCGCAGCGCGGCGAACGCGAACGGCGTGTCGTCGTACGCGACGATCGTCGCCTTCGGGAATTTCTCGCGCAGTGTGATTTCGTTCGTCGTGCCCTTGTCGGCGCCGATGCGCAGTCCGTTCAGCTGGTCCGCCGACTTCAGCACGCCCTTCTTCGCGAGAAACTGCTGTCCCGACGAGAAGTACGGGATGCTGAAATCGACCTGCTTCGCGCGCTCTTCGGTGATCGTGAAGTTCGCGAGCACGAGGTCGACCTTGCCGGAGGTCAGGAACGGAATGCGGTTCGCGGGGTTCGTCGGCTGAAGCTGCAGCTTCACGCCGAGCTTGTCGGCGAGCGCCTTCGCGTAGTCGACGTCGAGGCCGACGATGCGGTTCGTCTTCGCGTCGACATAGCCGAACGGCGGGTTGCTGTCGAACGTCGCGACGCGCAGCACACCGGCCTTTTTGATGTCGTCGAGGCGATCGGCCTGCGCGGCGGTTCCTGCGGCGATGAGTGCGACCGCGACGAGCGCCTTGGCGAGCGTGTGGATTTTCATGAGCACGACCTGTGTTGTTGTGAGGCCGCCGCGGATTGCGCGGCGGCCGGTTCGACGGATTTCACGGCCTTGTCGTGCCGCGAAGCCGCTAACGTAGCAGCGCGTGCGGCGAATTCGAACCAACAAATGGTGCTTTGCTCTTCGGGTTTCGTGATGAGTGCGGCGCACGTCGCGCCGCGGACAAAAAAACGCCCGCTGCATGCAGCGGGCGTGAATCCCAGTCAAGGAGGTGTCACACGAACTACGGAATCAGGGTAAGGAAATCGCACGACGGCGGCAACGAATCGATTCGGATATCGTTATCGCGCGCGCCGCGAAGCGCTTGCGTACGCGCATGCGAACGCGGCGAGCGCGCAAAAAAACGCCCCGCCGCAATGGCGGGGCGCTGCCGGTATCGCGGCCGGTCGCGACGGGCGCGCAGGCCCGCTGCGCGGTGCCGATCACGGCTCGTGACGCAGATACCCTTCCTTGCTCGGATCGCGCATCCGCCACGACACGATCAGCGAGATCGCGCACAGCGCGGTCACGTACCAGTAGAACGTCTCCTCGCTGCCGATCGACTTGAACCACAGCGCGACGTATTCCGCCGAGCCGCCGAAGATCGCGTTCGCGACCGCATACGACAGGCCGACGCCCATCGCGCGCACTTCGGGCGGGAACATCTCGGCCTTGATCAGGCCGCTGATCGACGTGTAGAAGCTGACGATCGCGAGCGCGACCGTGATCAGCACGAACGCGGCGACCGGGCTCGTCACGCCCTTGAGCGCATGCATCAACGGCACGGTACCGATCACGGCGAGCGAGCCGAACAGGATCATCGACATGCGTCGGCCGATCTTGTCCGACAGCGCGCCGAACAGCGGCTGCATCAGCATGTAGACGAGCAGCGCGACGGTCATCACGTTGCTGGCCGTCTTCGCATGCATGCCGGCCGTGTTCACGAGGTACTTCTGCATGTAGGTCGTGAACGTGTAGAAGATCAGCGAGCCGCCGGCCGTGAAGCCGACCACCGTGAAGAACGCGCCCTTGTGCTCCCAGACGCCGCGGATCGTGCCCGCGTCCTTCTTGTCGCGCGACTCGCTCGTCGACGTTTCGTCGAGCGACTTGCGCAGATAGAGCGAGATCAGCGCGGCCGCCGCACCGACGACGAACGGAATGCGCCAGCCCCACGCCTTCAGTTCGTCGTGCGACAGCGTCTGCTGCAGGATCACGAGCACGAGCAGCGCGCACAGCTGGCCGCCGATCAGCGTCACGTACTGGAACGACGCGAAGAAACCGCGCCGCCCCTTCAGCGCGACCTCGCTCATGTACGTCGCGCTCGTCCCGTATTCGCCGCCGACCGACAGCCCCTGGAACAGGCGCGCGACGAGCAGCAGCGCCGGCGCGAGCGCGCCGATCTGCGCGTAGGTCGGCAGCACGGCGATCACGAGCGAGCCGCCGCACATCATCAGCACGGAGATCATCATCGCGGTGCGGCGGCCGTGGCGGTCGGCGATGCGGCCGAACAGCCAGCCGCCGATCGGACGCATCAGGAAGCCGGCCGCGAACACGCCGGCCGTGTTCAGCAGCTGCGTCGTCGTGTTGCCGCTCGGGAAGAACGCGGGCGCAAAGTACAGCGCGCAGAACGAATAGATGTAGAAGTCGAACCACTCGACGAGGTTGCCCGACGAGGCGCCGACGATCGCGAACACGCGCCGCCGGGTATCGTGCGCGGACAGCGCGGCTTGGTCGGTCTGGACGTCCATGGGTTGGTCTGTTCCTTATAGTGCTTGCAGAGAGAGGCGGCCGGGGTGCCGCCGCGTGCGGTCGCCGTGGCACCGGTTCCGGGTGCACGGGCTACGCGATTTTAGCGAAATGTAAAGTAACAGGCTTTCCGGGTTCGTCCCGATGTAGAAAATTTTTCTCGCGTCATGCACGCGTCATATGAAAACGCCAGCCCGAAGGCTGGCGTGCGATGCAAACAAGGCTGGCAGCCGATCAGAGCCGCACCTCCGGCGGCGTATAGCGGCACTCGTAGCGCTTGCGCACGGTGCCGGCCTCGTCGACGCTCTCCAGGTACACGTCGAACTGCCACAGCCGCGCCATGTGCTTGAGCACCTCGTCGCTGTCGTTCGACAGGTGGCGGTTGTCGGTCATGAAGTGGCGCAGCGTCAGGCTGCGGTCGCCGCGCGTGTTCACGGCCCAGACCTGGATGTTCGGCTCGCGATGGTGAATGTCGTACTGGCGCGACAGCGCCTGCCGCACGTACTGGTAGCCGGAATCGTCGTGGATCGCGGACACCTCGAGCGCGTCGCGCATGTCGTCGTCGAGCACCGAGAACAGCCGCATCTCGCGGATCAGATGCGGCGACAGGTACTGCGCGATGAAGCTCTCGTCCTTGAAGTTGCGCATCGCGTAGTGCATCGCGGGCAGCCACGGCGTGCCGGCGATTTCCGGGAACCACTTGTAGTCCTCTTCCGTCGGCGATTCGCAGATGCGCCGGATGTCGCTCATCATCGAGAAGCCGAGCGCGTACGGGTTGATCCCGCTGTAGTAAGGCTTCGTGACGGGCGGCTGATAGACGACGTTGCTATGCGAATGCAGGAACTCCATCATGAAGCCGTCTTCGAGCTTGCCCTGGTTGTAGAGCGTATTGAGCAGCGTGTAATGCCAGAACGTCGCCCAGCCTTCGTTCATGACCTGCGTCTGCCGCTGCGGATAGAAATACTGGCCGATCTTGCGCACGATGCGGATCACCTCGCGCTCCCACGGCTCGAGCAGCGGCGCGTTCTTTTCCGCGAAGTACAGCAGGTTTTCCTGCGGCTCGGGCGGATAGCGCTCCTCCTGCTCTTCGGCCAGCTCGGGCTTCTTGCCCGGCAGCGTGCGCCAGAGCTCGTTGACCTGCGACTGCAGATACGCCTCGCGTTCGCGCCGCAGCGCGGCTTCCTTCGCGAGCGACGGTTTCTGCGGACGCTTGTAGCGATCGACGCCGTAATTCATCAGCGCATGGCACGAGTCGAGCAGTTCCTCGACGCGATCGAGCCCGTAGCGCTCCTCGCATTCGGCGACGTAGTTCTTCGCATAGACGAGATAGTCGATGATCGCGTGCGCGTCGGTCCACAGCCGGAACAGGTAATTGCCCTTGAAGAACGAGTTGTGGCCGTACGCCGCGTGCGCGATCACGAGCGCCTGCATCGTCATCGTGTTCTCTTCCATCAGATACGCGATGCACGGATTCGAATTGATGACGATTTCGTACGCGAGCCCCATCTGGCCGCGACGGTAGCTCTTCTCGGTCGCGAGAAAGTGCTTGCCGAACGACCAGTGGCGATAGTTGACGGGCATCCCGACCGACGCGTACGCGTCCATCATCTGCTCGGCGCTGATCAGCTCGAGCTGGATCGGGTAGATATCGAGTTCGTACTGCTCGGCGACTTGCGCGATGTGCGTGTCATATTCCTCGAGCAGTTCGAACGTCCAGTCGGACGGGCACGGCAGCGGCTTGCGTTCGGCCACGTTCATACGCGCTTCCTTTTGCCCGGCAGCGGGCAAGTCGGCGGCCGGCGCGGCGCCGGCAGCGCCGCGTTGCTGCGATGCGGCACGGCCGGTGTCGTCGCCGGCAGGACGCGGCTCGTAGCCGCGCGACTCGTTGTGCAGGTGGCGGGTCGTCATGACATTTCCACCTGCTTTTCGAACAATTCGCGAAAGACCGGGTAGATGTCGGCAGCCGATTCGACTTTCTTCATCGCCAGATGCGGCTGCGACAGCGCCAGCTGCGCGTACTCGAGCCACAGATTCTGCTCTTCCGGCGCGACCTGGATGTACGCGAAGTAACGCGTCTTCGTGAGAATATCCTCTTCCAGGATTTTGCGACACTTCGGCGAATCGTCAGTCCAGTTGTCGCCGTCGGACGCCTGCGCGCCGTAGATGTTCCACTCCGTGGGCGAGTAGCGCTCGTTCATCACCTTGCGCATCAGCTCGAGCGCGCTCGACACGACCGTGCCGCCGCTTTCGGTCGAATGGAAGAACGTATCCTCGTCGACTTCCTCCGCGCGCGTATGGTGACGGATGAAGACGACTTCGATGCGCTCGTAATTGCGCTTCAGGAACAGGTACAGCAGGATGAAGAAGCGCTTCGCGAGATCCTTGCGCTGCTCGTCCATCGAACCCGACACGTCCATCAGGCAGAACATCACGGCCTGGCTCGACGGCTGCGGCTGCTTCACGCGATTGATGTAGCGCAGGTCGAACGGATCGATGAACGGAATCCGCCAGATGCGCCCTTTCAGATGATGAATCTCTGCTTCGAGCGTCGCGATTTCCGCGCGGCGATCCTCGGGGTCGCTCTTCAGCGCTTCGAGCTGCGCTTCCAGTTCGCGCAGCTCGTTGACGAGCGGCGAGCCGAGCGCGATGCGCCGGCCGAGCGCGCTGCGCAGCGAGCGCACGACGTCGATGTTGTTCGGCGTGCCTTCCGCCGACCAGCCCGCGCGCACGTTCTTCCAGCTCGGCACCGTCAGCAGATGCGTCTTCACGAGCCGCGGCAGTTCGAGATCGTCGAAGAAATACTGCATGAATTCGTCGCGCGACAGCTCGAACACGAAGTCGTCCTGCCCTTCGCCCTCGTTGCTCGCCTGGCTGCCGCCGCCGCCCGCGCCGCCCTGCGGACGCGGGATCTTGTCGCCGCGTACGTAGTCTTCGTTGCCGGGATGCACGTACTCGCGACGCCCGCCCGGCCCGTGGCGAAACGTCGGTTCCGCGATGTCCTTGCGCGGAATCGTGATGCTTTGCGTGCTCTGGATGTCCTTGATGCTACGATCGCGCACCGCGTCGGAAACGGCGCGACGAATGTAGTTCTTGACGCGACGCAGAAAGCGTTCGCGATTGGCAATGCTCTTGTTCTTGCCGGCCAGCCTGCGGTCGATGATTTGATGAAGCACTCCCGGTCTCCCGCTCGAATGTCGATATGCCGGGACGCTCGCCGCACATGCCGTCTGCCGTCATGCGGGCGGCGTCTCTGAGGTTGCCCGTGCGGACCGTCCGCACGGGCGCCGTACCGCGCGCGTCATGACGACTTGCGCACGCGCAGGTACCAGTCGCAAAGCAGCCTCACCTGCTTCGGCGTATAGCCCTTCGCGACCATCCGGTTCACAAAGTCTTCATGCTTGCGTTGCTCCTCGGCCGAGCCCTTCGCATTGAACGAAATGACCGGCAACAGTTCCTCGGTATTCGAGAACATCTTCTTCTCGATCACGACGCGTAGCTTCTCGTAGCTCGTCCACACCGGATTCTTGCCGCCGTTCGCGGCACGCGCACGCAGCACGAAGTTCACGATTTCGTTGCGGAAATCCTTCGGATTGCTGATGCCGGCCGGCTTCTCGATCTTCTCGAGCTCCGCGTTCAAGGCGGCGCGGTCGAAGCTTTCGCCCGTGTCGTGATCGCGGAATTCCTGATCCTGGATCCAGAAGTCGGCGTACGTGACGTAGCGATCGAAGATGTTTTGCCCGTACTCCGAATACGATTCGAGATACGCCGTCTGGATCTCCTTGCCGATGAACTCCGCATAGCGCGACGCGAGCACGTCCTTCACGAACGACAGATACTTCTGCTCGGTTTCCGGCGGGAACTGCTCGCGCTCGATCTGCTGTTCGAGCACATACATCAGGTGCACGGGGTTCGCCGCGACCTCGCTCGAATCGAAGTTGAACACGCGCGACAGGATCTTGAACGCGAAGCGCGTCGACACGCCCGTCATCCCTTCGTCGACGCCCGCATAGTCGCGATACTCCTGATACGACTTCGCCTTCGGATCGGTGTCCTTCAGGTTCTCGCCGTCGTACACCTGCATCTTCGAGAACAGGCTCGAGTTCTCCGGCTCGTGCAGCCGCGACAGCACCGAGAACTGCGACATCATCTTCAGCGTGCCCGGTGCGCATACGGCCTCGGCAAGCGACGAGTTGCGGATCAGCTTCTCGTAGATCTTCACTTCCTCGGACACGCGCAGGCAGTACGGCACCTTCACGACGAAGATCCGGTCGAGCAGCGCCTCGTTGTTGCGGTTGTTGCGGAACGCCTTCCACTCCGACTCGTTCGAGTGCGCAAGGATGATGCCGTCGAACGGAATCGCGCCGAAGCCCTCGGTGCCCTTGAAGTTGCCTTCCTGCGTGGCAGTCAGCAGCGGGTGCAGCACCTTGATCGGCGCCTTGAACATTTCGACGAATTCGAGCAGCCCCTGGTTCGCGAGGCACAGCCCGCCCGAATAGCTGTAGGCGTCGGCATCGTCCTGCGCGTACTGCTCGAGCTTGCGGATGTCGACCTTGCCGACGAGCGAGGAGATGTCCTGATTGTTCTCGTCGCCCGGCTCCGTCTTCGCGATGCCGATCTGCCGAAGGATCGACGGATAGCGGCGCACGACGCGGAACTGGCGGATGTCGCCGTTGTACTCGTGCAGCCGCTTGACGGCCCACGGGCTCAGGATGCTCTTCAGATAGCGGCGCGGAATGCCGTACTGCTCCTCGAGGATCGGGCCGTCTTCGTCGTAGTCGAACAGCCCGAGCGGCGATTCGTTGACGGGCGACCCCTTCAGCGCATAGAACGGCACGCGCTCCATCAGTTGCTTCAGACGCTCGGCGATCGACGACTTGCCGCCGCCGACCGGGCCGAGGAGGTAGAGGATCTGCTTCTTCTCTTCGAGCCCTTGCGCAGCGTGGCGGAAGTACGCCACCACCTGCTCGATCACTTCCTCCATCCCGTAGAACTCGCGGAACGCAGGATAGACCTTGATGACCTTGTTCGCAAAGATCCGCGACAGGCGCGGGTCGTTGCGGGTATCGATGTGTTCTGGTTCCCCGATTGCAGCCAGCATGCGTTCGCCGGCCGTAGCGTACGCCGATGGATCGTTCTTGCAGAGCGCGAGGTACTCCTCAAGCGAGAACTCTTCTTCTCGCGTTTTTTCGAAGCGGTTCGCGAAGCTGCTGTAAATATCCATGCTACCTCCCTCGCCTATGTCTGAAGACGTGCCTGCCTTCTATGACTGCGCAGAAGCAAGCGCGTTCGAATTCATCCTAAACCCTTTCTTATTTTTTTTCACGAACTCGTTGTATGAAGTTCGACATTCTCCACAACACCGCCCGCACAGCGCATTTCGACGCTTTACAATCGATGTTCCGAGCCGCAGAAACTGCATCCGCAGCGTCTCGTCGAGCAACGAAACATCTCGTCCATCGGACGCTTCCGTCGTCGCCGCTTCCCCTCTTCATCCCTAGACGTTCGAGCAGCCGTTTGCGACGACACGTTTGCCACGCCGTTACAAATTTTCTTCGAACAGCCCTTACGGAGATACCCGTACGACCGGTGCGTCATCGAGGAGCACGATGCGCGCCCGGGCGCGGCGCGGCCCGCGCATCGCGCGCGCGTGACGATGCGTTGCACGTCGAGATGCGCGGCGGATCGGCACGCAGGCCGTTACGCATCGTGTCGAGCGCGGAAACGACGACGCCCGCAGGCTGCGGGCGTCGGGCGTGAGCAAATGGGGATAGATGATGCGCGCGTTCGACTCAGAACGTCTCCCAATCGTCGGCGCCGGCCGTTGCGAGCTGCGGCGCCGCGGCAGCCGCCTTGCGTGCGGGCGCCGGCGCAGCCGCGCGCTGCGAGGGTGCATCGCGCTCGTCGCGAGCGGCAGCCGGTGCGGAAGACGCCGGGCGCACGACGGCCGACGCGGCCTGTGCGGGCGACGTGCTCGGCATGCTCGACATGCTCGACGCGGTAGTCGCACGCGGCGCGCGGCGCGCCGCATCGGCTGCGCCTG
>NZ_KV786682.1:0-5914 GCF_001806955.1 Burkholderia sp. HMSC10F09 | reverse complement strand
GCCAGCGCGGCGGCCAGCGCAAGCGCGCGGCCCGCGCGCCGCCACGGGCGCACGCGTGCGCCGGTTCTCGAGAGACGGAGCTTCATCGATGGATCGCAATGTCGGTTCAGGAGCGGCCGGAGTTTATGTCAGCCGCATGACCGTTCCATGACGAAGCGTCGACAGCCATTCGAAAGGACGCCTACACCAGCCTGTCAAATCGCGCCCTCAGAATGCGGGCAGCCGGACATGCCGCGCCCGCCTGCCGGGTCGCCCGGCAATCGACGCCGGTCCCCACGCGACAAGAGAGATGAGAGTACAACGGATGAACCACCACGCCTGGATTCGCTTTACGCCGATCGCCGTTGCCGCGGCGCTCGCCCTCACCGCCTGCGGCGGCGACGACGTGCAGCAGCAGGGCCTGTCGGCCGTGAAGAACGTCGTCGTCATTTACGCGGAGAACCGCAGCTTCGACAACCTGTACGGCAACTTCCCCGGCGCCAACGGGCTGCAGAACGTGACGGCCGCGAGCGCGCAGCAGAAGGACCGCAACGGCCAGCCGCTCGCGACGCTGCCGAAGATCTGGGGCGGCCTGACCGCCAAGGGCGTCACGCCGGCGGTGACCGAAGCGATGACCGAGAATCTGCCGAACGCGCCGTTCGCGATCGACGATCCGAACGGCTTCAACACGTCGATGAGCGTGACGACGCGTGACCTGTATCACCGCTTCTACGAGAACCAGATGCAGATCAACGGCGGCAAGAACGACATGTTCGCCGCGTGGGCCGATTCGGGCGGCCTCGTGATGGGCCACTACACGGCCGACGCATCGAAGCTGCCGCTGTGGAAGATCGCGCAGCAGTACACGCTCGCGGACAACTTCTTCATGGGCGCATTCGGTGGCTCGTTCCTGAACCACCAGTACCTGATCTGCGCGTGCGCGCCGTACTACGCGAACGCGGACAAGAGCCCGGCAGCCGGCTCGATCTCCGCCGTCAACGCGGACGGCAAGTCGCTGCAGCTCGCGAGCAACTCGCCGGCGTCCGCGCTTGCCGGCGCACCGAAGTTCGTGAACTCGGGCAACCTGACGCCCGACTTCTACGCGGTCAACACGATGCAGCCGCCGTATCAGCCGAGCGGCAACAAGGCGGCCGCAGGCGGCGATCCGAACCTCGCCGATCCGTCGGCCGCGACGACGCTGCCGCCGCAGACGCAGCAGAACATCGGCGATCTGCTGACCAACGCGGGCGTGTCGTGGGCCTGGTACGGCGGTGCCTGGGGGCAAGCGCTGCAGGCCGCGCAGAGCGGCACCGCGAACGTGATCTACGGCCCGAACATGACGGCGCCGAACTTCCAGCCGCACCACCAGCCGTTCAACTACTACGCAAACCAGGCGCCGGGCACCGCGAATCGCGCGCAGCACCTGCTCGACGGCGGCACCGACGGCAGCGCGTTCATCCAGGCGATCGACGCCGGCACGCTGCCGCAGGTCGCGTTCTACAAGCCGCAGGGCAACCTGAACGAGCACGCGGGCTACACCGACGTCGCGAGCGGCGACCAGCACATCGCGAACGTGATCGCGCATCTGCAGGCGAGCCCGCAGTGGAAGAACATGGTCGTCGTCGTCACCTACGACGAGAACGGCGGCTTCTGGGATCACGTCGCGCCGCCGAAGGGCGACCGCTGGGGCCCCGGCACGCGGATTCCGGCCATCATCGTGTCGCCGTACGCGAAGAAGGGTTTCGTCGATCACACGCAGTACGACACCGCGTCGATCCTGCGCTTCATCACGCGCCGCTTCTCGCTGCCGCGCCTGCCGGGCCTGCAGCAGCGCGACGATGCGCTGAAGGCGAACGGCGCGCCCGCGATGGGCGATCTGACGAACGCGCTCGAGTTGTCGCCGAACCTGTAAGCGCCGCATCGTCGCGCACCGGGCGGCCACGCGGCCGGCCCGGCGTCGCGGCGAGATCGGCGCGCCTCATGCTGCTCGGCGGCGCACATCCGCCGGGCGAGCGTTTCGCCGAATGGAACTTCGTGTCGAGTTCGCGCGAGAAGATCGGCGCGGCGCCGCTCAGCGCGCGAGCCCCATCAGCTTCGCGAGCACGGGCCAGCGCGCGAGCGCATCGACGTACGCGCGCCGCGCCTGTTCGTCTACATAGCACCCGGGATCGAACGCCGGCACGTGACGCGCGAAGCCGAGCACGTCGTTCGGTTGCGACAGGCGATCGTCGTCGATGTCGCCGCGGTTTACTGTTCGTCGATCCATACGCCGTCCGGAGTCTTGACCGCGTAGCCCGCGGCCGTCTGCATCGTCACCGTGCCCTCGTTCTCGCCGACCATCCGCGTGCGCGGCAGATCCGCCGCGTATTGCGCGAGCGTCACGCCGGGCTTGAACGGGCTGTTCGATACCAGGTTCGACAGCAGCTGCGCGAGCGCGAGGAAACTCGTCGGCTGGTCGATCACGGTCGTCGTGCCGTGATCGCCGGCAAAGCCGACGAGCCGCACGCCGACCGGCCCGTGCACGATGCGCGGCGTCGGAATCTCGCGCAGGCCCGCCACCTGGTTCCGGTCGCCGCGCAGCGCGGCGCCATGCTCGGGCACGAACACGATCACCGCGCGCCGGCCCGATTGCGCGATCAGATCGGCGAGCCGGTCGACGTCGCTCATCAGCTTCGCCGCGCGTTGCGGATACGAGTCGATGCTCGTCAGCGCGCTGCCGACCACGCGGTTGCCGTCATGTAGGCTGATCGTGTTGTAGTACAGCGCGACGGGGCCCGCGACCGAGGCGCGCTGCGCATACCAGTTCGCGAGCGTCGCGTAGTCGTCCTTGATCGCCGAGCCGTCGAACGCGTGCATCGCGACGGGCGCCGCGTCGTTCGACACGAGCGGCGCGCCCGGCACGCCGATGTTGTCGCGAATCACCTGCAGGAAGTTGTCGAAGTGGCCGTCGTGGTTCAGGAGCGACTGCACCGTGTAGCCGGCGCTCGCGAGCTGCGCGAACAGATGGCATTGCTGCGGCGCGGGCTTGTACAGATCGGCATGCGCCTCCTGTCCGCAGCTTGCGCGCAGCACGCGGATCGCGGCCGGCCCGCTGTAGCTCGCGGCCGTGCTGAAATTCGTGAACAGGTAGTCGAAGCGGCTCAGCATCGGATGATTGCGCAGCTTGGCCGCATCGAGGTCGTCCCACGACAGCGAGCAGACATGCACGACGATCACGTCGGACTGCGCCGCCGGATCGCTGCCGAGATGGCCGAACGCGACCTGCCGCTGCGACTCCTGCGTGCGGAACGTCGCGAGTGCCGCGTTGTAGTCCTCGGGCTGGCCCGCGCGCGACGCCGCCGCGCCGCCGCCCTGCGCCGTCGTCGCCTGCGCGACGCGCGTCGCCCAGCCGCTGCCCGCCTGCCACAGCGGCATCGCGATCAGGGCCGCGATCACGAACGTCGCGACGCGCAGCCAGCGGTTCACGACGAAATAGACGATCAGCGCGCCGGCCACCGTCAGCAGCAACATCGGCGGCAGCAGCCGCGGCAGAATCTCGAGCCAGTAATCGGCGCGGAACGTCGCGACCTCGCGCGCGGCCTCCGCGAGCCGTGCGAGCGGCGGCGCATGCAGTTCGCGCGCGAGCAGCGGCACGGCGATCGCGACGGCCGCGATCTGCCGCACGATGCGTGCGACGCGCGAACGCAGCGGCGCGCTCACCGCGAGCGCCAGCGCGAACACGAGATTCGCCACCCACATCGGCTGCAGATGCCCCGTCGCGAACAGCGCGAACTTCAGGATGAAATACAGATTCCAGAACGTCATCGATACCACTCCGTGATGCGCGGCATCAGTCGCGCGCGCGCTCGAGCTTCGGCGCGAGCAGCGCCTGCAGCCGCTGCGCGGTCCCCTTCCACAGCCGCACGTAGCCGTCGAGGCCGACGCGCAGCACTTCCTTCAGTCCGCGCAGCGGCGTATCGGCCGGCGCGCCTTCGTGCCAGTCGAGCCACGCGTCGGCGCGGCCGAACGTGCACTGGATCAGCAGCCGCTCCTGTTCGAGCGTCAGCGCATCGAAGCTGACGCCGACATGCGTCGGCGTCACGCGGCTCACGCGCACCGGAAACGGAAACGACCGGTCGCCGCGCGACACGCACACCTGCAGCCGGTCGCCGACCGCGAGCGACAGGCCCGGCACCGCGTCGAGCCCGAGGCCGCCCGTCGAGTAGTCGCTCGTGAAGCATGCGGCCGTCGTGCCGTCCGCGAGCAGCAGCGTGGCCGGCACGCGCATCGCGATCCGATGCGTGACGCGCACCTGCTTCGTCTCGCGCGCGACGGCGAGCGCGGCGCCGAGCATCGCGAGGTTGTACACGGTCCAGCCGAGCGTGATCAGGATCGTCGTCGCCTCGTCACCCTGCTCGGCGACGAGCCGCCATAGCCCGGCCGCGATTGCGAGCGCGTTGAGCGCGAGCAGCACGAGATAGGGCTTCGACGTCGACCAGTCGACGTAGCCTTCGTCGATTCGCCCGCCCTTGTCGGTCACGTTGAACTTGCCGTGCTTGGGGCTCAGGAACGCGACGGTCGTCGGCAGCGCGATATACCACGCAAGCACCGATTCGTAGACTTCCGCCCAGAACGAATGGCGAAAGCGTCCCTGCATCCGCGAGTTCGCGACGTTCGCGAGCACCAGATACGGGATCACGTAGCTCGCGAGCGCGAGCGCGGACGCATTGATGAAGTACAGATGAAAGAACAGGTAGGCGAACGGAATCGTCAGGAACACGAGCCGCGGAATGCCGTAGAAGAAATGCAGCATCGCGTTGCCGTAGCAGATCCGTTGCACGAAACCGAGCCCGCGCCCGAGGAACGGATTGTCGATCCGGAAGATCTGCGCCATCCCGCGCGCCCAGCGCGTGCGCTGCTTCACGTGGCCGGCCAGGCTCTCGGTCGCGAGGCCGGCCGCCTGCACGGTCGGCAGATACGCGGACGTGTAGCCGCGGCGATGCAGCTTCAGCGCGGTATGCGCATCCTCGGTCACGGTTTCGACCGCGACGCCGCCCACTTCCTCGAGCGCGCTGCGCTTGAGCACCGCGCACGAGCCGCAGAAGAACGCCGCGTTCCAGAGATCGTTGCCCGACTGCACGAGCCCGTAGAACAGGTTGCCCTCGTTCGGTACTTCGCGGAACGTGCCGAGGTTGCGCTCGAACGGATCGGGCGAGAAGAAATGATGCGGCGTCTGTACGAGCGCGCACTTCGGATCGCGCAGGAACTCGCCCATCGTCGTCTGCAGGAACGAGCGCGTCGGCACGTGATCGCAGTCGAAGATCGCGATGTACTCGCCGTGCGTCTTCGGCAGCGCGCGGTTGATGTTGCCGGCCTTCGCGTGGCGATTGTCGTCGCGCGTCAGATAGCCGATGCCGGCGTCGCGCGCGAACGCCGCGAACTCGGGGCGGCGGCCGTCGTCGAGCAGATAGACGCGCAGCTTGTCCGTCGGCCAGTCGATGCTCTGCGCGGCGAACACGGTCGGCTTCACGACCGACAGCGGCTCGTTGTAGGTCGGGATGTAGATGTCGACGCTCGGCCACGTGTCGGGATCGGCCGGCAGCGGCACGATCGGCCGGTCGAGCGGCCAGGCCGTCTGCACGAAGCCGAGCAGCAGGATCATCCACGTATACGCTTCGGCGCCGTACAGCAGATAGCCGGCGATCGCCTCGGCCGGGCCGCGGAAATCGAGCGTCTGCGTCGTGCGCCACCAGACGTAGCGCACCGCCGCGAGCAGCGCGAGCGACGCGAGCGCGAGCGTCGGCAGATGGCCCGGGACGCGGCGCAGCGCGAGCGCGAGCAGCGCGACGATCGCGAAGAACGCGAACTGCGCGCCCGGCATCAGCGGCGACATCCCGGCGGCCGCCCACAGCAGCGCGCCGGCGAGCAGCAGCAGCGGCGCAAGCCAGCGACGCCG